>JAUIGT010000581.1 GCA_030432615.1 Verrucomicrobiia bacterium | reverse complement strand
ACCTGCGCGTGTTCAATGCCCGGGGGGATCGCGGGGCGTTCGAGTTCGGCAGCCTGGCGGAACTGCCCGCGATCGAGCTGCAGTTCATCGGCGCCTCCGAAACGCTCACGCCCGGCGACGTCACTCCCGGGCGCGCCGAGGGAACCGATTTCGGCTATGTCGATGTGGCGGGCGCCCCGGTAACGACCACGCTCCTGATTCGGAATCCGGGCAGCGTCGATCTCGACGTCTCCGCCCTGGATCTCTCCGGCCCGGGTTTCTCTGACTTCAGTATCGATCCGGCGCCCGGCCTCATCGCTCCCGGTGACTCGGCGATGGTGAATCTCGTCTTCGATCCCTCGGCGATCGCGGAGCGCGAGGCCACGGTCGAGGTGGTCAGCGACGCCGAGATCCCGAGTTTCTCCTTCGCCATCCGCGGCTTCGGCACTTCCAGCGAAAGCGGCAGCGGCGGCGTGCCCGTCCTGCCGGTCACCCCCGAGGACGCGATCGATGCCACGGATGTCCCCTTCGATCCCGCCCTGGCGGGTGTCTACTCGGGACCGGTTCTCGATCGAATCGACGACGAACTGCTCGGCCGCTTCGCCAGCCTCCGCCTCAACCGAACCGGAGCGTTCACCGCCGTCCTCTTCCTCGGAGCTCAGCGATCCGTGTTGCGCGGGAGTTTCGAGGGCGGCACGCCTTTCACCGGTCAGGTCCTCGACGAGAACCGCCTGCCGGTCGATGTCGTCCTCACCCTGCAACAGGCCGACACCGATGCCGGAGGCTGGCGGATCTCGGCGACGCTCGACGGAGCCTCGCTTACCGCCGACGCCGAACTGGTTCGTTCGGCTTTCCATCGACGCACGAATCCGTCTCCCTGGACCGGACGCTATACCCTCCTCCTGCCGCCACCGGATCCGGCGATCGTCAACGAGCCCGAGGGCACGGGCTGGGCCGTGGCATTGGTCGCGCCTGGGGGAAACGTCCGCGCCAGCGGTCAGCTGGGCGACGGCACGAATTTCTCGACCGGCGGGTTCGTCTCCGCGGATGGCGAGTGGTTTTTCTTCCAAGACCTCTACCGCACGCGCCCCCGCGGCCAGATCGGTGGCTGGTTGCGGTTTCGCGAGATCGCGGGCATCTCCGATCTCGACGGCGATCTGGAGTGGAAAAAGCTCCCCGATTCCCGCGAGCGGCGCTATCCGGACGGATTCGTGCGCATGCTCCCCGTCATCGGCTGCGCCTTCACCACCCCGGATCGGGGCGAGCCGACGCTCGATGAATTGGTCGATCAAGGTTACAACGCGCAGCTCAGCCTGGTCGGCACCCAGCTGCCCGGTGGGGGCATCGACCGGGTAATCTCCTGGAGAAACAACGACCGGCTCGTCTACTACGGTCCCGAGCGCCTGGTCGCCTCGGTCAACCGGCGCACCGGAATGCTGCGCGGACTCTACTGGGACCGCGATGCCGGTCGCCGCCTGCCGTTCCGCGGAGTCGTCTACCAGGCCCAGGGAGTCGCCGCCGGCTGTTTCACCGAACCGGATCGCACGGGCTACGTGATGATCGAGCCGGGCACCGGCTTTTCCTATCCCGGCAGCGAAACGCGATCCGGTCCGCTGGACGAGCCGGACACCCCCGGAACGCCCGCTTCCGGCCCCGCCCGAACCGACGCCCTGCCCGCCGCCGACAACGCCGGAACCTATTCCGGGTTGCTGGAGGACGCGGGTGCCATCGCCGGGACCGGCAGCTTCCGGATGAACGACAGTGGCGCCTTCACCGCGGTGTTCCAATTCCAGGGACAGCGGCTAGTCCTCCGCGACATCGTGGATCCGGGCACCGGCGCCTTCTCCGGACAGATCCCGCGCCGGAACGACACACCGGTGGACGTTTCCCTCCAGCTGCAGATGACGGCCGCCCCCCCGCCCCACGCCTGGTTTCTTATCGGAACCCTAAGCGCCGACGGAATCACCGCGGACCTCAACCTGCACCGCTCCCACTATCACGCCCGCCGCGAACCGGTGCCCGAGCCCACCCGGGGCCGCTACACCGCTCTCCTGCCCGCCGGCGACGCCCGGGCGAACGACGAACCACACGGCGACGGCATTGCCCTGGTCAACATCGCCGCGTCCGGGCGAGTTCGTCTGGTCGTGAAACTCGGCGACGGCACCGCTTTCGCCCGTAATGCCACCCTCTTCGCCGACGGCGAGATCCCGCTCTTCGTGCCGCTCTACGGAAGGGGCGCCACCGCCGGTTCGCTCGGGGGAGAATTGCGGGTGCGAGACCTGTCGGACATCAGTGATTTCGACGGCACCCTGCGCTGGGAGAAAGGCGCCAACGCTCGCGATCGCCGCTATCCCGGCGGCTTCAGCCTCGATCAACCGGTGATCGGCTCGAGATTCACGACGACGGACCGCGACCAGCGTCTCGTGAACGGCTACTCCGACGGCGACCACAACGGCTGGATTCGTTTCGAAGGCGCCTCCCTCGCCGGCCCGAGCGCCATCGACGAGGTGCTGACCTGGTTTCCAAGCGATCGGGTGGCCCACTACGGCCCCGAGCGCCTGGTCGTCCGCATCAACCGGCGAACCGGCTACGTGAATGGCCTTTTCGACGACCGCACGGGTTTCCGGGCGCCGTTTCGCGGCGTTATTTTCCAGGAGCAAGACCTCGCCCGGGGCCATTTCCTGGAACCGGACGCCGTGGGACGTTTCCGAATCGATCCCCGGTGACCGATTTCCAGAATCGGCACCGCCCAGATTCGGCCTGAACGCGGCGCTTGCATTTTCCAGCCTTTACGGCTTACCTGAGGCCCCTTGAAAACTCGAACGATGCGACAATTCCAACTCCCTACCACCCCTGCCCTCTCCGCGATGCTCGGCCTGTCCGCGGCCATCGCCGGCGCGGAAGAATTCGTGCCCCCGAAGGCCATCGAGGTCGATTTCATGACCGACGTGGCCCCGATCATCGAGGGCGCTTGCATTCACTGCCACGGTCCCAAGGAAGCCGAAGGTGAATACCGCATGGACAGCAAGCAGGCCGTCTTCACCGGCGGCGAAGCGTACGGCGAAGACGTCATCCGGCCCGGCGACGCCAACGACAGCCCGGTCTACTGGATGACCACCGTGCACCTCGACGATCCCGACGATCCGGAAGCCATGCCGCCCGAGCGTCCGCTCAACGAGAAGCAGCAGCAGATTCTTTTCTCCTGGATCCAGAACGGCGCCGAGTGGCCCGAAGGCGTGGTCCTCGAGGAAAAGCCGCGTGTCACCTATGACAACGTCAAGGCGCTGCTCCAGAAGGGCGGCCCCTTCAAACGCAGCGAGATTCAGACCCTGCGCTACTGGGTCGAACAAGGCGCCGACTGGCCCGCCGGTGCGGTCGCGACCGAGGCCCCCTCCGGCCCCGGCGACAATCTCGAGCTGGTGCAGCGCATCCGCGAAAAGATCCTCAGCGAGACCAAGGAGAAATCCGAGGCCGACATGACCGACTACGCCAACGAGATTCCCAAGACCGGCGTCAAATACGAGATGGTGGCCATCAAGGGCGGCGAGTTCACCATGGGCAGCCCCGACTCCGAGAGCGGTCGCCTCGATGACGAAGGCCCGACCCACAAGGTCAAGGTCGCGCCCTTCTGGATGGGCAAGTTCGAGGTCACCTGGGACATGTACGAGCCCTTCATGATCACCGACGTGGCCCGCAACAAGGACGGTTCCCCGCAGAAGATCGATCCCGACGCCGATCCGGTGGACATCGTTTCCAGCCCGACGACGCCCTACCAGGAAATGAGCTTCGGCATGGGCA
>JAUIGT010000580.1 GCA_030432615.1 Verrucomicrobiia bacterium | reverse complement strand
TTTCGATTCCCATCGTCGATTCGCTCTATGTCCGGGCCGCGCTCGGATTCGCCTCGCCGGAAGACCAGGAGAACGAGGAGATCGACTACCTCGCCTGGAGTCTCGGCGGTGGTCTCGGATTGCCCATCGGCAGCAGCGCGCTCGACCTGGTGGTGGAGGCGGGGATCGCCCACCGGAAGCTGGAGGGCGGGGCCTTCGAGGATCCCATCGACGGCTACGGATTCTACGTGACTCCCGGCGTCAGGCTCGGCCTGGGCGATCTCGTGGAACTCAACGGTGGCGTGACTTTCATCAATGTCGACAGCGACAGCGACGTGGGGGTGGATCTCAAGGCGCTGCTGCATTTGACGCCCAGTATCAGTTTGTTCGGCGGAGCGACGTTCGCCGAAGAAGTGGATCAGTACGGAGTGGGATTGCGGCTCAGCTTCTGACCGAGTTCTCCCTTGGGTATGGGTTGAGTCGTTTTTTCCCTGAGTTGAGGGGTAAGCCGCGGTCCGGGTTATTTGGCAGGTGCCCGGGCCGCGGCGCTTCTCTCGACTCGAAGCACGAAAGGTCAGAACACGAACAGACGAACACGGACACACGCGAAGATCGATCGATTCCGGCATCTCGAAACGAGAGGAGGCAGGAGAGGCAGACGGGTTGGCTTGCGAGGCACGAGACCCTCGCTTCGAGATTCCGAATCACCCGATTGATCCGAGCAACGCCCCGCCCGAAACGGCGGGGCGTTTTCGTGTCTGGAAACCGAGGGGTGGTATGGGCGAGGGAGGGCAAGGGCTCGCGCAGGTGTGGGCGGAGTTTCGGGTGGCTCTCGCCGTCAGGTTCGGGGGACCGTGCGCCAGGCAGCGGGAGATCCCTCGGCTCGCGGGCTCGCTCGGGATGACAAGGCGAGAGCAGGCGAATACGAGAATCGGGGTGACTCGTGGAATGCCCTGGGGGCGAAGCCCTGCCGGGATGGTGCCATTGCGAGGAAGTCCACGTCCGTGTCAGTCTCGTCTTCATGAAGTATTGCCTGGCCGCTCTCGCCTTTCTCGGTTCGCTCCTGTTGATTTCCCCGGTCGTGGGTGCGGAGAAAACTCCCCCCAATTTCGTGATCGTGCTCGCCGACGATCTCGGCTACGGCGATCTCGGCTGCTACGGGAATGAAATCGTGCACACGCCCCACCTGGATCGTTTCGCGGCGGAGGGATTGCGTTTCACCGACTACTACGCGCCCTCGGCGAACTGCTCGCCCTCGCGGGCCGGCCTGATGACCGGCCGGACGCCGTGGCGGATCGGGATTCACAACTGGATCCCGATGATGTCGCCGATGCACGTGAAGGAATCGGAAATCACCGTCGCCACGTTGTTGCGGAACGCCGGCTACACCACCTGTCACTCGGGCAAGTGGCACCTCAACGGTCTCTTCAACCTGCCGGGTCAGCCGCAACCGGACGACCACGGTTTCGACCACTGGTTCTCGATCCAGAACAATGCCCTGCCCAACCATCACAACCCCTACAACTTCGTGCGCAACGGCATTCCCGCGGGCACGATCGAGGGCTACTCCGCCGGGATCGTCACCGACGAGGCGGTCGAATGGCTCCGGCACGGGCGCGACGCGGAGAAGCCCTTCTTCCTCTTCGTCTGCTACAGCGAGCCGCACGAGCCGGTGGCCACGGCGCCGGAGTTCGAGCGTCTCTACGCCGATCTCGAGGACCCGGCCGAGCGCGCGTTGTGGGGAAACGTCACCCAGATGGATGCGGGATTCGGGCGCCTCATGGCCGAACTCGACAGCCTCGGGCTCCGCGACGACACCGTGGTCTTCTTCACCAGTGACAACGGCCCGGCCCTGACCGGTTTCCATCCCTACGGATCCTCGGGTCCGTTGCGGGCGAAGAAGGGCTACGTCTGGGACGGCGGTATTCGCGTGCCGGGCATCCTGCGTTGGCCGGGAAAAACGGAGCCGGGTTCGGTGAGCGGGGAGCCCGTCTGCGGGGTCGATATCCTGCCGACTTTCTGCGCGGCCGCCGGCGTGGAGCCGCCTCAGGATCGGGCGCTGGACGGCACCAGCTGGCTGCCCCTTTTCGCAGGGGAAGAATCGTTGACCCGCTCGACCCCTCTCTACTGGCATTTCCTGCGGGCACGCGGAGCCGCGAAAGTGGCGATTCGCGAGGGCGATTGGAAACTGGTCGCGGGGATCGATCGGCCCGACCTGAAGCCCAGCGGGGGCATCACCGAGGAGGATGTCGAGTTCAACAAGCAGGCCGAGCTGGCGGATTTCCAACTCTTCAACCTGCGGGAGGACCTCGGGGAAACGAACGATCTCAAGGAGACGGAAACGGCCCGTTTCGAGGGCATGAAGGAGATGCTGGTGAAAAAATACCGCGAGGTCCGCGAGGAGAGTCCGGTCTGGCCGGTCTGGGAATTTCCCCGCTACGAGGGCCAGCGCATCGAGTGGCCGGAATACAAGGCGCTCCGCAAGCCGCCGGTTTACGAGTGATCCCGATTGCCGGGAAACCAAGTTGGGGGTCGGGAATTCAAAGACTGCTCTCCGGCTCGACCCAGGCGACCACACGATGCGCGAGCTTGCCCTGGTCCATTCGCAGGAATATGTCGAGATCGATGGCGGGTCCGATCTTGGAAACGAATTCGTTCAATTCCGGATCCAGTCCGATGCTGTGCCAGGAGCCGTCCGGCTTCTGCAGGGCCACGGCCTGGGCCGGGACGCCCGCGGCGCGAAGGGCGCGGGCCGGCGAGAGTTCGGGAACCGGTGCGGCAAAGCCATCGCGCCCTTCCATGTAGATGTTGCCACTCTCACCGCGGGCGATCCACACACCGAAGACTCCGGGTCCGTAGAATGCCCACTCCACGATGCGCTCGGGCGGTTGGACCGGCACCGGCATGTCTTCCACCTCACCCTCCGTGTCCCGAATACGCTTGATCCGGACCTTGGCGTCGGCCGTGACCCAGTAGACTTCCTGGCCCTCGCCCCCGATCAGGGTGGGCCGATCCCGGTCGATCTCCTCGGCGATGGCCTCGAAGAATGGGAGGTTGTTCGGAACCCGAACCCCCGCGAACTGGAAGCCGTGGGAAGCACTCCCGAAGAGGAGAAAGGGATTCGCTCCGCGGGCCATGATCGTCTCCTCATTCACCTCGATACCCAGTCCTCCATCCGTGGTCCAGCCTTCTCCCCTCGCTCCCTCGAAGAGTTTTCCTTCCGAAATGAAGCCGAGCGGGTTTCGAAGGAGCGCGAGAATCTCCCGATGCTCGAAAGCCTGGATGGCGGGTTCGTTGTCTTCGGCATCGCCGTGGAGGACGACCCGGTCCCCGTTGCCGTTCTCTCGGATGGCGAGGAGTCCGACCTCGTTGTAGCCGCCCAGCCCGACCCGGGTATAGTCCCTCTGCCGAAGGCCTCGGCCGATCTCGCGCTCCAGTCGATCGTCGATCGGCTTGCCTGCGAAGGTTCCCCAGACGTGGAGCGAGCCGCCATTTTCGGCGATCATTCGGCGGGCCGGTGGCAGGTCCGGTAGCTTCTTGCCGTTTGCGACCGCAGCCGGGTCATTCGGATTGCGATCTGGACTGGGGGATGGCGGTGTGGCTACCGCGAGGGCGGGATCTCGCAGTCCCCAGAAATCCTGGCCGCTGATATCGAACTGGAAACAACCTCGCGCTTTCGTGGCGATAGCCTCGGTGTGTTTCGGTTCCCCGACGAAAGTCCACCCACGGGAACGGCTGAGAATTCCGCCGACAGCTTCGCGAACAATTTGCTCGCCATCCAGCAATCGCTCGGGGCCTTCCA
>JAUIGT010000579.1 GCA_030432615.1 Verrucomicrobiia bacterium | reverse complement strand
CGGAGTCCCGGATGAGGTCGACATCAACCGGCTCAAGAAAGCGGTGTACGACCGGACCGATCCCAAGCTGACACCGGTTCTCGAGGAACTCCGAGTCTCCGAAGGCACCGGCAGGCTGCTGGTGATGCAGATTCATCCCGGAATCCCGCCCTACACCGACTCATCGGGAGCAGCGAAGATTCGGGTCGGGACCGACTGCCAGCCTCTGACCGGCTCGCTCCGCCGCCGACTCATGACGGAGCCGGGAGAAAGCGACGCCACGTATCCCGTGGTGCAGGGGACCTGGCAATCTCTGACTTCCCTGGCCGCCCTCGAGAGATTGCGCGCCATGGCCGCCGCTGAGAAAGCCCCGCGAGAATTACTCGAACTCTCGGACGAGGAGCTCCTGGCGACGCTCGGCTGCCTCCGTGAAGGCCAACTCACCCGGGCGGGCCTACTGTTGTGCGGAAAGCCCGCGGCGATCCACCGGGTTTTCCCCGCCTACGTCTGGACCTTTCTGCGGATGGAATCCGACACCGGCTACGAGGACCGCCAGGATGGCACGGATTCCCTTCCCGTTGTCCTCTCCAAACTCGAGGAGTTGATCAATCTCGACAACCCCATCGATACCCTGGAGGTGGGACTCGTCCATGCCGAGATCCGGGCCTACCCGCAGATCGCTCTTCGGGAAGGACTTCTCAACGCTCTATGCCACGCCGATTTCCGGCTTCCCGGGCCGATTCTCGTCAAGCAGTTCCCCGATCGGATCGAAATCTCGAATCCCGGCACCTTCATCGGAGGGATCTCCGCCGAAAACATCCTTCACCATCCACCGGTTCCGCGAAATCCCGCTCTGGTCGATGCCCTGGCTAGGCTCCGGCTGGTCAACCGGTCCAACCTCGGAGTCGGTCGGATGTTTGAGGCGTTTCTCGTCGATGGAAAGGAGCCGCCGATTTTCAACGAATCCGGTGAGGCCGTGATCGTCAGCTTCCTGAAGCAGGAAGCCACGCCGGCCTTTCGCGCCTTCGTGAGTGAGGAGGGGAGAAAGGGCCGGATCCTGGGGGTGGATGAGCTCCTGATCCTTCAATATCTTCTTCGCCACTCGGAATTGGAAACCCACCAGGCCTCCTCCATCTGCCAACGTCCCGAGGGGGTGGTTCGCGAGACCCTGAGCCGCATGGAGCGGGATGACGGGTTCATCGAGCGGGGCGGCACGGGGCGCGGCACCTACTGGACACTGAGCCGCGCTCTCTCCAAGCAACTCATCCCGGAATCGAAAGAGCAATCACGCATTGATTGGGAAGCGGCCAAAACGCGAGTCATGAGCATCCTGAAGGACCGCGCGAAGGCAGGGGAACCGGGACTCAGTAATTCCGAGCTGCGGCAAATCACCAGCTTCGACCGAAATCAAGTCGCCCGCATGATGCGCGAACTCCGGAATCAGCATCCCGAGATCCAGATGAGCGGCGTTCGCAAAGGATCACGATACGTTTATGCGAAAGATTTGCTTGAATCATAAAATCGAGCAAATCGACCATTTTATGCTGCGTTTTATGAATCTCTCAAATCTCGACGCATACCGCCTCTGCCCACGACCACCGATTCCATCGACTCCACAGTCTGGCGCACCCAAAGAATTGACGACGAACCCGCCATTGAGCTGCTTGCCCGTATCCGCGACGAAAGCACTGACCAGGAAGCCGCGGCGAAACCGAAGAAGAAATCACCGAAGCGCGCCAAAGCCTCAACCATGAATGAAGCAAGCACGCCCCGCGTCTCCTTGATCCGGTTTCATTCGGAGTTGGAGAACCTGAAAGCGCACCTTCTGGACTACGATGGCTTCCCCTTCGAGTCGTTTACCCGGGGGAAGCTCTACGATTGGGAGGGCTACAAGGACTACGTCTTCACCGAAGCGGGCCGGCGGCTGAATTGGAAGAAATGGAAGCCCAAGGAAGTCGGCACCGGCGCCATCCTCGACCGGGTGATCCACGCCGTCGAAATTGCGGACGGGAAACAGAAGCGGAACAACCTGCTCCAGTGGAAACAGTACGGCGTTCACCGGGTCCTCTCCGAAGCCAGAGACGACGACCGTTGCTCCCGGGTCGAGCGCCTGCTCTACGACCTATACACCGACGAAGGAATTGCGGACGAGATATTCGATCCCCTGGTGGAGGCGCTGGGAAAGAAATATCCACTGATCGCCTACCTTTTCTTCATCAAGGACTGCAGTCGATTCCTTCCCATCGCGCCCGCCAAATTTGACGGAGTATTCGAGCGACTGAGCGTGGATCTCCAGACTTCTGGCCAGTGTGGCTGGGAGAACTATTCCGCCTACCTCGCGGCGATCGGGCAACTCCGTGACCTCCTGGAGACCGAGGGCATCGCCGGCGTCCGATTGCTCGACGCGCACTCTTTCTGCTGGCTCCTCGCCAGCCTCGATGAGGCCGAGGAGAACGAAAGCGGAATCGCGTTGGTCGAAGAAGTGAAGTCACTCCCCGGTGTCGTCCCCGGCACCTCCGCGCGGCAGATCGATTGGGAGGCCCTGCACCGGGTCCGAGCCCTTCTGGGCCGGTTGGGCGAAGAATTGGCGCTCAAGTCCGAACGGGAACGACTGAACCGCGCCGGCCGCCCGGATCTCGCCGAGCAGGTCCACCTGGTTTCCGACGATCACACGAAGGGCTATGACCTCCATTCGTTCGAGCTCGACGGAAGCGACCGATTGATCGAGGTGAAAACCATGAGCGAAGACAACTCAACGGTCCGTTTCTTCACCAGCCAGCGACAACTCGACCTCGCCCATTCCGGCGCGAATCACTTCTACTACCTGGTCCGCGGAGCACGATCCAAGAATCCCCGAATCGAAGCCATCCGAGCGAACAGCATTCCCGCGGAGGCCATAAGCCCGATTGTTCATGAAGTCGTCTGGACGGAAAATTCAAACTGACTTGGAACCTGAAACCGGTGAGAAACTATGAAACACATCTCATGCCAAATTCCTACAGGCAACGGAACCTCAAACACCTTGGGTGTCCTAATCACAGATGGAGATTTTGGTGAGAAGGGGCGAGAGCACGTTTTGGTCATCCAGAAGAACCTGCAGCCTCCTGGGGGGACTGTCCGGCCAGACCAACTGACTCTAATTAAGACAAGCGCCGGCCCCCAACCTACCGCCCTTCCCTTTGAGGTGCGCAATACGCACTGCAGGCAAGGGCTCTTCTCTTATGACATCGTGTTTCTCTAAGCGTTCTCTCCTATTCATTCTATGACCACCGAATCCATCGTTTCCAAAGTCTGGAGCTTTTGCACCACCCTCCGCGACGACGGAGTCGGCTACGGCGATTACCTCGAACAGCTCACTTACCTGATCTTTCTCAAGATGGCCGATGAATACGGCCGTCCACCCTACAATCGGGATGTCGGGGTGCCCGAGCAATACGCCTGGCCGGCGTTGCGAAAGCTCAAGGGCGCGGAGCTGGAGGTCCACTACGTTGAGGCCCTGCGTGAGTTGGGCACGGAGAAAGGGATGCTGGGGCAGATTTTCACCAAGGCGCAGAACAAGATCCAGGACCCCGCCAAGCTGGCCCGATTGATCGAGATGGTGGACGGAACCGACTGGGTGATGCTTGGCTCCGACACCAAGGGCGACATTTACGAGGGTATCCTCGAAAGAAACGCCGAGGACACCAAATCCGGCGCCGGACAGTATTTCACCCCTCGCGCCCTGATCGCCGCCATGGTCGAGTGCGTTGCGCCCGAACCTGGCAAGACAATCGCTGATCCCGCTTGCGGCACGGGTGGTTTTTTC
>JAUIGT010000038.1 GCA_030432615.1 Verrucomicrobiia bacterium | reverse complement strand
GGGATGTCCGCATTCGTTTCGAACGAGGACGAGTAAAGCACCTCGGCGACAGCAGCAGAGGAACCGGCGAACGACAGGGCAAGAAAAAGGGCGAGAACCCGCTTCATTGGAGACGAATGGGACAGGTGTTCAGCGCTAGTTTCTAGGTTAGAAATCGGTCGGAGGTCAAGGGATTAAATTCCAAAAAAATGGCATCGCGACAAGCTGCACAGAGACTTGTGCCGACGGAGGCTTCAGAGAACGCGTTCCCGTCTCCTCACCGCACGCCGGTCACGTGGATCATGGGGCGTCCGATGGCGGCGTGACAGGACGCGCACTGCTGCTTCATGACCACCAGTGATTGGCGGGTCGCTTTGGCGTCGCCAGCTTCGAGGGCGGTGGTCCAGGCCGCGTAGGAGCCGGATTCCCAGGCGGCGAGCAGGGACTCGAGGTCGGGCGCGGGATCGGTCTTGATGGCCGAAGCCGGCGAGGTCTCCACGCCCTTTTTCACCTCGGCGGCGAGGACCGGAGCCAACTGCAGCGCGTTTTCGAAATCGCTCGCGCGGGCGTAGTCGCGCGCCTGCCTGAGCAGGTCGTTGGCCTGGCTCATGTGCTCCTCGGACACGGTGGGCGGGGTGGTGGAACAGCTGGTGAGGAGGCAGCAGAGAAAAAGACAGGCGACGGAAAGAAAGGAGATGGCCTTTTTCATGGCATCGAATGGGAAAATTGACAGCTCGTTTGGGGCGGGGTGCTGTCGGCTCAGGAAGATTTCAGGGGGCCGATCAGTTCGAGGAAGTTGCCGTCGGGATCGCGCACCGTGGTCAGGTGAACGTCGCCGTTCAACTGGGCGGGAGTCTCGCCGAGGGGTTCGACCCCGGCGGCCTTGAGGCGATCGAGGGCGGCTTTCATGTCGGAGACGCGGAGGGTGAGGTAGCTGATTCCCACGGTGGAGTGGATGTAGGACTGGTCGGGCCGCGCTCCCGGCTTGGTGGGAAAGGCCATCAGCTTCAACTTCGTCGCGCCTTCCCCTTCACCGAGGACGAAGACGCGGATATCGGCGCCGACCTGATCGGTGAGGCCGAAAGCGGTGGCCTTTTCCGCCGTGGCGGTGAAGCCCTTCTTCTCCGTGAGTCCCAGGACCTCGGTGTAGAATTTCGCCGAGGCTTCGAGGTCGGAGACCACGATCCCGATATCGACGGTGGGAGAGGAAAAGGCCGGCGAATCATCGGAGGACTCGTCGGCGAGGGCGAGGAAGCTCGTAAGGACGAGGGGCAGGGTGAGGGTGAGGAGTTTGCGCATGGCCGCATCTTGGCCAAACGGGGATCATGTTCAAGCTTGGAAGCGCGCCGCTGTGGCGCCGGTTTGCCACCGGCGATTCGTTCCGTGAAGTCGGGTTCGGGGAAGAATGCTCATTTCTCCTGTGATTCCGGGGAACGAATCAGGTTCGAGGTGGGCCTGGTGGACAAGGCCCCGCTTGGCGCTCGCGCCGGTGCGGGCGTGGCGGAAATGGGGGCAAGCATCGAGGATTGAAGCGTGTCCTATTCCCTGGCGAGAGATTCCTCGGCTCGCGGGCTCGCTCGGAATGACAAGCAAGTGGGTTGGCATCACTCCTGGGCGAGGTCTGTTTTCAATGACCTGCGATCTTGAGTCGATCGCCGGTTGAAAACCGGCGCCACATTGGAACCATCACCGGTGGCAAACCGGCGCCGCGGTTTCAATCGAAGGCCACCTTGGCGAGATAGATGCAGGTCTTTTCCTCGTGGGAGGAGTAGTAGCTGATCCAGAGGAGGTCGTCCTTCCAGACGAGACCGGCGTAGCTGGTGTCGCCACCCGAGGGCAGGCGAAGGCATTCGGTGAGGGTGCCCTTTTCGGGATCGAGCCAGGAGAGCGAGGTGCGGGCGCCGCCGTCGTAGAGCCGGGTCACGGCGACGATGTTTCCGTCGGGAAGCCGGATCATGGCCGGTCCGCCGATCCGCTGATTGAGCTTCGTCCACGACCAGGAATCGTAGGGCGCGCGCGATTTGCCGAGGAAGGCCATCTTGTCGCCGGTCTCGTGGCGGAAGAGGCAGAGGGCCGAGCCGTCGTCGGCAAAGAGGATGTCGTCCTCGCCGACGCCGTTGTCGAGGTTGAGGGTGGGGATGAGGGCCTCGTAGTTCACTCCGTCGCGGCTGCGGTAGAAGCGGGCGATGCGTTCGTCCCGATTCCGATCGGTCCGGTAGCCCATGGTGTAGCAGAAGCCGTCGTGCCAGTGGGCGCGCCAGAGCCAGAAGCCGGGATCGCCGATCCGCTTGCCTTCGCTCCAGGTCTTCCCGTCGTCTTCGGAAAACCACACCATCGAATGATAGCGGATGGGCTTTTCCGCCTGCATCCCGGCGCCGTTGAGCATGAGGCGTCCGTCGGGCGTCACCGAGATCTTGGCGTCGCGGAGGTCCTCGACCGGGTCGCTCACCAGCGCCAGCGATTCCCATTGCTCACCGTCCTCCGAGACGATGACCCGCAACGATCCGTCGGGCGACACGTGTTTGCTGCCCTCGCGGAACACGCAATACCAGCGGTCCTTGTGATAGAGCAGGTCGGTGAAGGCGTTGTGCGGGGCGCGATCCCAGATGCGCTTGGCCTCGACCAGGCGTGGAGTGGGTTTTTCGTCGTCGGCGATGGCTGCGAGTGCGGGACCAATGACGACCGCGGTGAAGGCGAGCAGGGGAAGAAACGGAGACAATCTCATCGCGATCGATCTTGCGTGAAGCTCGAGCTTCGGACCAGCTCCCGCATCGCGTCCCTCATTTCGCATTTCGTTCCGGGATCAAAGCGGTTACAACGGTGAGCCATGAAACCCGCACTCGCTGTTTTCTCCCGTCCGTCTCGGGCCCTGTTGGTTGGCGTACTGGTCTGTCTCGCCCACCTCGATCCGGGCCTCGGCGCCGATCTCGATCTCCGTTTCCGTCACCAGGTCGAAACCGAGGAAGACTCCGGCAAATTCCACTCCATCACGAAACCGGGAACCTGGGACGCGGAGAAGACGGCCATCGTCATCTGCGACATGTGGGACGATCACTACTGCCGCAACGCCGCGCGCCGGGTCGCGGAGATGGCGCCGCGAATGAACGAGACCATCAAGGCGGCTCGGGAAAAAGGCGTACTCATCATCCACTGCCCGAGCGGGTGCATGGACGTCTACAAGGACACCCCGCAGCGCAAGTTGGCGCAGGATGCGCCCGAGGTGGAGGCGAAGATCGAGTTGAAGAGCTGGTGCTACCTCGATCCCTCGAAGGAAGCCCCGATGCCGGTGAAGACGGATCAGCCCTGTGACGACGAGGGCGAACTTCGCGACCGCGTTCGTTTCTATTCCAAGCAGATCGACACCCTCGAGATCGCCGAGGGCGACGCCATCACCGATTCCGCCGAGGCCTACTACCTCATGAAACAGCGCGGCATCGAGAACGTCCTCATCATGGGCGTCCACACCAACATGTGCGTGCTGGGCCGTCCCTTCGGCATCCGCCAGATGGTCCAGGCGGGGCAGAACGTGGCCCTGGTGCGCGATCTCACCGACACCATGTACAACCCGCGGGAGGAACCCTACGTGAATCACTTCACCGGCAACGATCTCGTCTTCGAGCACATCGAGCGTCACTGGTGCCCGACGGTGACGAGCGACCAGATTCTCGGCGGCGAGACGAAACCGTTCCGTTTTCCCGGTGACGACCGGAAGCATCTCGTCATCGTCATGGGCGAACGCGAATACGAGACTGCCGACACCCTCCCGAAGTTCGCCCTCGAGGAACTCGGCAAGGATTTCAAGATCAGCCTGGTTTTCGCCGACGTGGAGAACAAGCATCACTTCCCGGGCCTGGAAGTGATCCGCGATGCCGACGTGGTCCTGCTCTCGGTCCGGCGCCGCAACCTTTCCACGGAACAACTCGCCCTGTTCCGCGATCATCTCGGTGCCGGCAAGCCGCTGGTCGGCATTCGCACCGCCAGCCACGCCTTTCACCAGAACAAGGAGGAAAAACTGCCCGAGGGACTCGATGAATGGCGCGACTTCGATCCGTCCGTTCTCGGCGGGAACTACCACGGCCATCACGCCAACGACATCACCACCTTCGCCCAGGTCGCGAAGGATGCCGGCGCTCATCCCGTTCTCGCGGGTGTGGATGATCGACGCTTCCAGACCTACGGTTCGCTCTACGAGGTGCGGCCCCTGGAAAAAGGCACCACGGTCCTGATGAACGGAAACGCCCAGGGCATTTCCGAGGGCGAGCCCGTGGCCTGGACGAACACCGGTCCGGGGGGCGGTCGCGTCTTCTACACCTCGCTCGGTCATCCCTACGATTTCACGATCACCGATTTTCGGACCCTGCTGCGCAACGCGATCTATTGGGCGGTGGAGGAAGAGGTGCCTGCGGCGGAGGAAGAAGGGGACGAGGGATGCTGAGAAAGCCCCGGCTCCGGGGAGAATTCGTCGCCCGCTCGAGAGGTCGATGCGCGAACGCGCCTCGCTTGTTCACGTACTCGTTTCCTGGTCTAACCCGCGACGATCTGTGATTCAATAGCGGGAGTCGTCTCCGCACTCATGTCTCTCTCTCCTTCCATGGCAATGGTCGTGGTCGTCTCCGGAGTCCTGCTGCTGTTTCCCCCGACCGGGAACGGCACGGAAGCCTGGTGGCACGGCATCGATGTCGAATCCCTTCCGCCGGCGGATGCGCCGATCGAGGAAGTCATCGATCGGTATGTCGATGCCGAATTGGAGGAGGTCGGGATCACCCCGGCACCCGAGGCGGAACCGACCACGCTGCTTCGCCGGGTCACCCTCGACCTGAACAGCCGCATCCCGACGGTGGCCGAGGTCGATGATTTCCTCGCCGTCGAGAGCCCGGACCAGTATCGGAACTTCGTCGAGGATCGGCTCTTCGATCCCGCCTTCGAGCGCTACCTGGCCCACGAACTCAACTGGCTCCTGATGGATGGGGAGGCCGGGGAGTTCAAGAGTTACCTCGAGCGGGCGATTCCGGCCGGGAAGGACTGGACCGACATCTTCCGGGAGTCGGTTACCGGGATCGCCGACGAGGGCGAACTCGCCGGGGTGGATCGCTTCCTTCGCAACCGCTCCCGGGATCTCGACAAGATGACCAACGACGTCAGCGTCCGCTTCTTCGGCGTCAACGTCTCCTGCGCCCAGTGCCACGATCATCCCTACGTCGAGGACTGGACCATGGAGACCTACTACGGGATGAAATCCTTCTTCGGCCGCACCTTTGACAACGGCGGCTTCGTCGGCGAGCGAACCTACGGCCGGGTCTCCTACAAGAACGCGGAGAACGAGGAGGTGGAGGCGAAGCTGAGTTTCCTCGGAGGTCCCGAACTCGAACTGGTCGATGACGAACCGGGCGACGAGGAGAAGAAGGCGCAGAAGCAGCAACTCGACGAACTCCGCAAGGAGAAAAAGGCCCCGCCGCGGGCGTCGAACTCGCTTCGTGAACGGCTCGTGGCCGAAGGGCTGGCGCCCGGATCCGAGGGCGAGGCCTACCTGGCGCGGGCGCTGGTGAATCGCCTCTGGAACCAGTATTTCGGTCGGGGACTGGTGATGCCGCTCGACCAGATGCACGGCGCCAATCCGCCCAGTCACCCGGAGCTGCTCGTCTGGCTGGCGCGCGACCTGGTGGACCACGATTTCGACGTGAAACGTCTCGTCCGAGGCATGGTTCTGAGCCAAGCCTACAAGCGTAGCAGTCGCTGGGAAGGCGAGGACTCGATTCGCCCGCATCCGCGCTATTTCGCCGTCGCCTCCGTCCGGCCCCTGAATCCGAGACAGTACGGCGTGGCGCTCAAGGTTTCCTCCCTCGATCCCGCGTCGACGGCCGCAGAACGTCCGGTCGAGGAACTCGCCAAGCAACTGGAGTCGGTCGAGCGCAGCGGCGCGGGGCTGGCGAGCTGGTTCGAGCGCCCGCAGGAGGGGTTCCACATCTCGGTGGATGAAGCACTGCTCATGACCAACAGCCGGGAGGTGCAGGACCAGTTGCTTCGCAGTGGACTGGTCAGCCACCTCGACAAGCTCGAGAGCGACGAAGAACGCATTCGGGTCGCCTATCGAAACACCCTTTCCCGTGAGCCCGACGACGAAGAAGTGCAGCTTCTTCGGGCCTACCTCGCCGAGCGTGAGGACCGGCCCGCGGAAGGCCTTCGCCAGATGGTCTGGGCGCTGCTGACCTGCAGCGAGGCTCGCTTCAATTTTTAGACCGCTTCCAATTTGTCCACTCGCCCTTCGCTAATTCTACTTTGTGAAAAACCGCGAATCGACACGAATGAACACAAATTCGGCAATTCGATTCAGATTTCATTCGTATTCATTCGCGTCCATTTGCGGTCAAAATTCTTACCCAACGAGGCAGCCCTGACTAACCCCGTTTCCTTCCACCGTCCCCCGCCATGAACCCGATTCCCCGTCAGTCCGGTTGCCGCGTCCAGGATCACGAGATCAGTCGGCGCGCCTTCCTCAGTCACTCGCTGGCCGTCGGATCCGGCGCCCTGCTGGGAACGAGTGGGGCTCTGCATGCGCTGGACGAGGATTCGCTCAACGCCCAGCTCCGCAGCACGGGCCGCAGCGTCATCCTGCTCTGGCTGGCGGGTGGCGCGAGCCAGCTGGAAACCTGGGACCCGAAGCCGGGGCGTCCCACCGGAGGTCCTTACGCGGCCATTCCCACCAGCGTGCCCGGCGTCCATATTTCCGAGCTGATGCCGCAGATGGCCAAGCGGATGCACAAGGTCTCGGTCATCCGCTCGCTCAACACCGGCGATGGCGGACACGGAACCGCCGCCGAGATGATGCTGCGCGGACGCAAGAACGAGGCCGCGCTCGATTACCCGGACATGGGCGCCATTTTCGCCAAGGAACTGGGGCGGGCCGATTCCAAGGTTCCCGGTTATGTCTCTTTCTATTCCCAGTCCGAGGGGCGGGGGAATACCCGGAAGACCTCGGCCTTCCTCGGGGCCCGGTTCGCGCCGATGAATCTCGACGCCGACATGATGCCGCCGAACATCACCCGGCTCGACGATATCTCCGGTCTCGATCATGCCGAGCGCGCCGATCTCCGCGACCTGCTGAGCGCGCGTTTCGCAAGGGGCCGGGAAAACGAGACGCTCAAGAGTCACGCCGCCGCCTACGCCCGGGTGCAGGGATTGATGAGCAGCGAGGAACTCTTCGACATCGAGAAGGAGCCGCAGGCCATCCGCGATCGTTATGGTCCCACGCTTTTCGCGCAACAAGCCCTGATGGCGCGGCGCATGGTCGAGGCCGGGGTGCCTTTCGTCCGCGTTGCCCGGGCCTGGTGGGACAGCCATGGGCAGAATTTCGAGACCCACGCCGAGATGGTGCCGGAACTGGATCACGTCATGGCGACCCTGCTCGACGACCTCGAACAACGCGGCATGCTGGAACACACCCTGGTGGTGGCGATGGGCGAATTCGGCCGCACGCCGCGCATCAACGGAAGCCTCGGTCGCGATCACTTCGCCTCCGCCTGGAGCGCGGCGATATTCGGCTGCGGTGTGCAGCGGGGAGCCGTCTACGGCAAGACCGACGAGGACGGCCTGACGGTGGCCGAGGACGAGGTCGGGGCCGGTGAGGTCTTCGCCACCGTCCTGCGCGCCATGGGAGTCGATCCGCACCACGAGTATCACGTCGGCGTCCGGCCCATCCCCCTGGTGAATCCCGGCATCGAGGCCATCCGCCCGCTGCTCGCCTGAAACCTTCGAACCGATTTCGACGATGGAAAAGATTCCCGAGAAGATCGAAGAATCGAAGAAACTGTCCCGCCAGGACATGGCCTTCTGCCTGGCCACTCATCCCGGATCGGAGCGGGTGGTTTTCGGTTCATCCGACGCCGGCCTCCACGAGGTCGATCTGGCGCAGGAGAATCCCGAGCCGGTTTCATTTTCCGGAGAACACGGGCACAGTTCCTACGTCACCGGCCTCGCTCGCGGGAGCGGAGGCCTGCTCGTGTCCGGTTCCTACGATCGACGGCTGGTCTGGTGGAATGCGGAAACGCGAACCTCGATTCGCGCCGTGGACAATGCCCACGAGAAATGGATTCGCCAGGTGACCGCGTCCCCGGACGGGACCCTTGTCGCCAGCGTCGGCGACGACATGATCTGCCGCCTCTGGAACGTGGCCGACGGAAAGCTGGTGCGGGAACTGAAGGGAGGGCACGCCACCGAGACGCCGCACCACTATCCCAGCATGCTCTACGCCTGCGCGTTCAGCCCGGACGGCGAACTGCTGGCCACGGCGGATCGGGTGGGGCACATCGTGGTCTGGAAGGTGGCCGACGGGAGCCAGGTGCGGACCCTGGAGGCACCCGTCATGTACACCTGGGATCCGGATCGGCGACGCCACTCCATCGGCGGCATCCGCGCCATCGCTTTTTCTCCCGACGGCCGTCAACTCGCCGTCGGTGGCATCGGCCAGATCGGCAACATCGATCACCTCGGTGGTCCGGCGCGGCTTCGGTTGTTCGACTGGGAGAAAGGCGAGACCGAGGCCGAGTTGGAGAGCGGCGAGGTGCAGGGAATCGTGGAACGCATCCACTACCATCCCGGGGGAAAGTGGCTCCTCGCCATGGGAGGCGATCACAAGGGGCTCGCGCTGGTCGTCGATACGGCGACGAACAAGATCGTTTCCGAGACGCGCACCCCGGCCAACCACGCCCACGATTTCGCCTTCACCGACGCTGGCGACGGCATCTACGTCGCCGGTCACAATCACCTGACCGCGCACGACCTGGTGGCCGGCTGAATCCGGATCGCGGACCTCACCGCTCTCGTCGCGCCACGACAAGCCAGTTCCAGGGGTAGGGGGCACCCATCCAGTCCGGTGGGTTCGGGAACTCGATGTCCCAGTCGTAGGGGAGCTGGCTGATTTCGTTCGCCCGGAGGCCGCGGTCCTGCAGCTGCACGATGATCTCCTCCCGCAGGTAGTGCTTGGTTCGGACCCCCTCGATCCCGCGCACGCCCTGTTCCAGTTCGGAGACACTGCCCTGGCGATCGAGGCTGTGGTGGATGGCGTCCTTCGCCTCCAGCCCGGCCCTCAGGTGCCAATCGAGGCGGCGGAAGTTCGTGTAGAGCGCCGCCTCGTGCGAGGGCAGCACCAGCACCAGGGTGCCACCGGGAGCCACCAGCCGGGTGACGCGTTCCCAGAGCCGCTCCCGGCGGGCGAGGTCGGAGGTGATGATCACATTGACGCACATCACGAAATCCGCGGGCGGAAACGGCGATCGGGTGCCGGCCGAGAGATCGACCCGGTGAAAGGCGACATTGCGGAACCCGGCACATCCGGCGCGGGCGTGTTCGAGCAATCCCTCCGAGAGGTCGCAGGCGTGGACGCGCCCGAAGTGCGTCGCCAGCAGGGGCGTGATCTGTCCCGGTCCGCATCCGAGATCGGCGGCGATCTTCGACCCGTCGGCATGGTCCTGGATCAATCGCTTCAGGCGACCCTCGCGGTCGCGGCGCAGCACACTGAAAATCTGTTCGTCGTAGGTGTCAGCCAGGTCTTCCCAGTAAGCTCGGTTCATGAACGGAACCTCCCGGGTCGGCTTGATCGCAAAAGAAACAACATTCCTCCAACCTGCCGGTGGATGCGGAGGGTTGCAAGGAGTTCCCCGTTTTCCACCGTCGCCCGCTCACTCCTTCCGCACGATCAGCGGCCGCGCCGTCTTCCCCTTGGCGTTTCGGCTGTAGCCGCTGGAATACCAGTTCTCCTCCAGTTCTTCGGCGGTCATCAGCTCGATCCCGGGCGAGGGCTGGTTGGGATTCTTGAGCACGAACCGGTCGCGCTCGGCGTGATAACCCACCACCAGCAGGGTGTGGCCGTAGCGCTCGATCTGTCCGTTCTCCTCGCGTTTCACGGTGAAATCGATCACCACCGGTTCGGCGCGGTCGAGGCGTTCCCGAATGGCTCGGACGCCGGTTTCGAAACCCTCGTCGTCATAAGCAAAAGTTATCAGTTCCCAGTCTTCGCCGATCTCCTTTCCCGCGGCGACGAGGTGGGCCCAGTCGGTGCCGGTGCCGATCGGACTCTGGGGACAGAGGCGCTTCACGTCGTAGGGAGTCAACTCGCCGCCGCCCTGGCGGAGGAACATGGAAATGGAGGTGGAGCCGCAATTGTTCCAACCCTGGAAGAGATGATCCACGGGAACGTAGGCGTTCACGCCCGGTTCGGAATCCTGGTCACGCCACTCCGCCAGCTCGAGCAGCGCCTCGGCCTGTCGACTGCCCTTTTCGGCGGCCTTTTCCCACCATTCCCGGGCCGCGGCCTCGTCGCCTTTCCGATGGAGCAGTTCCCCGAGCAACACCATGCCGTTCACGTGTCCCCGCTCCGCGAGTTCGCGGCAGAGCGCTTCGGCCTTCTCGAGATCCCGTGGAACGTGTTCGCCGGCCGCGTGCATCATGGCGAGACGCCAGGCGGCGTTGTCGTGCCCCTTCTCGGCCGCACCCTTCCAGGCCTCGATCGCCTTGCCGTAGTCCTGGGGAACGCCCTGCCCGCTGAAGTGACATTCGCCCAGATTGTAGCGCGCCTGCGCATTGCCTTTTTCCGCTCCCGCCTCGAAGAAGGCGACGGCGATGCGGCCATCCTGGGGAACGCCCCAGCCGCGAAGATACATGAAGCCGACATTGTCCATGCCGGCCGGATCACCCTGGTCCGCGGCCTGCCGATACCATTTCACCGCTTCCCTCCGATCCTGCTCCACGCCGTTCCCGTCGCGGTAGCGCATGCCGAGGCTGATGGCGGCGCCGGAGTCTCCGTTGCGGGCTCGATGTTCCAGCGCGGCGATGCTCGGTCGTTCGTTGGCATCCGCCGAGGCGTCGAGGGGAGCGAGCATGGCGGTCATGGGAAAGATCAGGACGAACAGAGAAATGGCTTTCATCATGCCTTCTGGGGCGGGGGAGGGAGAATCCGATCGGTGCATTCGACCGGTCCCGGGGATGCTGCGACATCAGCGACTCCCGGGAAAGGCTTTTCGAACGAGGTGCGGAAAATCGGAGGTGGATCTTCGCTCGCGAGTTCGACCGTGGTGGGGCATCCGTTCGGTCACCGATGGTCGTCGGAGAAAGACGACCGCAGTGCCGAAGGAATCACTCCGTCATTTCCGGGGAGACCACCACCTCGCCGCTCTGGCCGGTTTCGGGGGCGTTCCGGGGCACCACGCTGAGGAAGAAGCCGATTCCGCCGGGCATGGAACCTTTCTGGTGGACCACTCCCCGCCAGCGGGTGCGATTTCCGTCCTCGTGAAGAAACACGCCGTTCATGAGGCCGTTGCCGGCGATGATGCGGCCGGAAAAATCCCGGGTGGCGGGGACACTGCGGACCCGGTTGCGGACATCGACATTGGCGGTGTGCGTGATCGGCGTCGTCAGCAACCCGTCGCTGAAGATGAACTCGGCGTTGCCGTCCACGTCGAAGTCGTCGGGACCCAGGCCCGGCAGGACGCTTTCCCCGGGCGTGCGTTGGAATTTCGCGCCGAGGATGGGCACGGTGATCCCGTCGGGCCAACCGGCGGGATAGTACTTCGAGCGCGGATTCGCCGGGCAGATCCACAGCAGGTCGTCGCCGAAGAGATCGGTCTCCGGTTGGGAGTCGTCGAACTGGACGAAGCCGGCGAGAGCGCCGTCGCGGCGATACAGTTTCGCGAAGAGGGCGATCTCGAGCGTTTCCGAGAGCGTGGCCGCGTTGGCGAAGCGGGTGCCGTCGGCGAGCCAACCTCGGGTGAGGACGCGGCCGCTTCGAAGGACCTTGGCGGTGCCCACCCCGGTCCCCTGCGGATAGTCGTCCGCCGTCAGGCCGGGCTGGGTCGCCTCGGCGGGGAAGTGGGCGGTGTAGTTGCCGCGGTTCAGCAGGTAGTTGTCGGGCACGGGCATGCGACGGGGGTGAAAATGCGCGCGCGCTCCGGCGAGGTCGGAAATCAGGTCGCTGCTCGTGCTGTCGTTCAGGGTTCCCTCGAGCAGTCCCGCATCCACCTCGAAGGCCAGGGTGCCGAAGTCGAGGGTCGTGTTCCGGTTGAGCCGCCGGGTCAGTCCCTGTTCGATCGGAAGCTGGGCCGTGGCGCGCACGCCTCGCTGGAAGAACCGCGCGTGTCCGTCGTTGCCGATGATGCCGCGAACCGGGAGCGAGAAACGACCCAGCCGAATGCGCCCGGTGAATCGTCCCGTCGGCGTGACGCGCATGATCACCAGCCCGGTGTTGTCGTTGCTCGGTGTCACCGCCGCGTCCGGCAGGAACAGGCCCTGGTAACTGCCGGCGATCGCGGGCCGGTTGCTGAGGAAATTCACGATCAGGGTGGAACTCCGCGAGGCGTTCCCGCCGAGGTCGAAGGTGGTGACCACGATCTCGTTGATCCCGTTCTCCAGCGTCATGCCGTCGAGATGGAAGGGGACGTTGCCCCGGCTGTCCGGGGCGTCGAGCGTCGCATCGACCGGCGGACCGCCATTGAGCGAGACCTCCACGCGCGCAACGCCGATGTTGTCGCTGGCCGAGCCGGTCAGGTCGTAGGCCGAATCCTTCACCCGCCCCCCGCGACTGGTGAGGCGTTGGCTGGGATTGCGGTTGTCCGGCACCGGGATGGTGACGGGAATGGCCCACAGTTCCCGTCCCGTGGTGCTCTCGGTGGCGGAGAAAAGCAGCCGGTTGAAGGTATGGGCGAACTCGGTGGGACCGGAACCGGCTGGTCCGGGGTTGATGTCATACGAAACGGTGCCCCCGGGCGTGCCGTCCGAACTCCAGAGTTCCTGGCCCTCCGCGTCGGTGCCGGAGCGGAAGAACAGGTGGGAGCCCACTGCGGTCAGTTCCTGGGGGCCGTCGCCCAGGGTGGAACCAGGTCGCGTATCCTTGAACAGGTCCGTGCCTTCGGGCGTGCCGTCGCTGGTCCACAATTCCGGACCGTGGACGCCATCATCGACCACGAAGAAGAGGGTTCCTTCGACATTCGTCAATTCGGTCGGCGAACTGCTGGTGGCCCCGGTGATGATGTCCTCGATCATCACGGTTCCGCCCTCCGTGCCGTCGCTCTTCCACAACTCGACTCCATCGGTGCCGTCGTTGGCGGTGAAGAAAAGCGTGTTGCCCACCGCGGTCAGCTGGCTCGGAAAACTGGAGTCGGTGCCGGGACGAATATTCTTCACCTGCATCGTGCCCGCTTCCGTGCCGTCGCTTTTCCAGAGTTCCCGATCGGTGTAGAAATCGCCGCCCGGCGGATCGAAGGTGGCGACGAAAAACAGTGTGTCGCCCACCACGGTCAGCTGATCCGGAAAACTGTTGCTGGACGCCAGCCCGACGTAAATGTCCTTCACCCGCTCGGTGCCGGCGGGCGTGCCATTGCTTTTCCAGAGTTCCGAGCCCTCCTCACCGTCGTCCGCCCGGAAGTAGACCGCGTTGCCCATCGCCACCACCGAGCCGGGGTTGCTGCTCGACGCGCCGGGATTGAGATCGGTCACCATCTTGGTTCCGGCGGGCGTGCCATTGCTGGTCCAGAGTTCCCGGCCGCTGTCGTCGAGCTGGGTGGCGAAGAAGAGGCGGTTTCCCAGCGCGGTGAAATTGTCCGGCTTGGGATCGAAGGGATTGGACGAGTAGTCACCGATGTTGCTATGGAGGCGAACCGTACCCGCCGTCGTGCCGTTGGTCTTCCACAACTCGTACTGCATGATGCTGAAGTCCGTGTTGGCCACGCAGAGGTAGGCGATGTCTCCGGCCGGAATGATGTTCTTGATGTGCTGCCTGATGCCCAGTTCCTTGACCTCGACCACCCCGTCCGGCGTGCCGTCGCTGGCGTAGAGGAAACGCTGGTTGAAGGAGCTGACGCCCTTCGTGGTGAACAACACCCGGTTTCCCAGCGTGGCCATCAGGGTGGGCTCGCCGCTCCGGGGAGATTCATTGATGTCCGCGACTTTCACCGTGCCCCCCTCGGTGCCGTCCGTCTTCCACAGTTCACCCTCGGGATCCAGGATCGATGCATTGCTGTCCGATGCGGTGAAGTACACTTCCGTGCCGATTTTGAACAACCTGGTAAGCTGACCGTAGAGACTCGACTGGCTTCCCGGGTTGATGTCCTTCACCAGCTCGATGCTGTTCTCGGTGAACAATCCTTTCCATAACTCGTAACCAATGGTGCCTGTCTGGTTTCTGGTGAAAACAAACGTGTTGCCGTCCAGGGCGGTCACGGCGTCAGTGGAGGGCAGGGGCGCGGATCCGAAAGTCGTGGTGCCCGGTCCCGTGCCGTCGGTCCTGTGCAGTACGCGCGCGCCGGCTCCTTCATCGTATCCTTCGAAAATCGCGTGGGAACCGACCGGAATGATGTCGCCGATGAACGGGCTGTTGGAACCCGGCCTCAGGTTTTTCACCAGGTTGGTGCCCAACGTGGTTCCGTCACTGGCCCACAATTCTCGCCCGTTCGTGCCATCGTCGGCGACGAACAGCAGGTTGCTGCCTACCACCGCGAATCCACTCGGGTTTCCCGAACCCGAGCCGGGGTTGATGTCCTTGAGCTCCGTCGTGCCCAACTCCATGCCATCGCTGCACCAGAGTTCGTTACCATTGGAGCCGTCGTTTCCCTGGAAGTACAACTTCGAACCCATGACCGTGAGGTGGATCGTCACGCCGTCTCCGCTGCCGGAGTTGATGTCCTTCACCATCTCGGTGCCCCCCTCGGTGCCGTCGCTGACCCACAGCTCGAGACCATGCGTGCCGTCGTCGGCCGCGAAGTAGAGCTTGTTGTTCAACACGCAATAGAGGGCGGACTCCTGTTGGAAATCCGAATAGAGACTGCTCTGGCTTCCCGGTTGGATATCCTCGACCAGGCTCGTCGTGCCTTCGCTCACATCGTGAATCCACAACTCCCGCCCATTCGTTGGTTCGAAGGCGGTGAACAGGAGGTCGCCGTTCACGTCATGCAGGTCGCGGGGGAAGCTGCCATCGGCTCCGGACCTGATGTCGCTCACCATCATCGTCCCCGAGGGGGTGCCGTCACTGGTCCACAATTCCTCGCCGTTGATCCCGTCGTTCGCCCAGAAAAACAAGGCGCTGCCGACGACGGTCAGGCCACCGATTTCGCTGCTATCGATGCCGGGAAAGATGTCCTTGACCAACTCCGTGGTGCCCCCCGGCGTTCCGTCCGTGCGCCACAGTTCTTCTCCCAGTTCATCCGTGGTCGCCGGGAAATAGATGAAACCTCCCATTTCCACCCCACCGCGAAAGCCGCTCCCGTTCTGGGTGGCGCCGCCGATGAGATCCTCGACGAGGTAGGGAGTGTCTTCGGCGGTGGTGGAGAGAATGCCGAGTAGCGTCGCTCCCATCGCTACCCCAAGAGATTTCATTGACGGTTCCATAGTGAATTATTTGTATCGGTCTGGCTCCGACGAGTCAAACAAAGAGGGCTATGCAATTGGCCCTGTTTCAGCGTCGTTTCCGCAGCAATCAAGGTGCCGGAGAGCAAGCAAAAGCCATTGAAATTGCAAAGTGCCCGAATTGTTCTTTTCCGTGGGCGATGCTCCTGCTTGCCATGTATCCCTCGGTGGAGGAAAACGGTCTTGCGATTGGTGAATTGGAACGAGTGCCGGAAGTCCGGGAGACGGTGGCCCGGTGTTGGAACGAAGCGGAACGCCGAAATCCATCCGGAACCATCACGAAGGCCCTGGATGGACCACCACATACTCGAGGGGAGGGTGGCTGCAAAGGCCCCGCGATCAGGCATCTTTCAGGCGGTCGAAAACCGTACACTTTCCCGCGTGTCCTCCTCCCCGACCATCCGTCTTCTTCTCGGCGTCGCTTTGCTCGTCGCGTCCGGTCTCGTGTGCCGTGCTCCGGCGCAGGACGCTCTTGAACCTGCCGCCCTGCCGGAGACGCACGACGCGGTGCTGGTGAAGTATTGCTACGAATGCCACGACGCACTCTCGGAAAAAGGCGGGCTCAACCTCGAAGATCTTTCCTTTTCCCTCGACTCGATCGCCGCCGCGGAGACGTGGCAGAAGGTCCTCAACTCGCTCAATTCCGGCGAGATGCCGCCCGAGGACGAACCGCAACTCTCGCAGGACGAAAAGATCGCCCTCCTCCGCGATCTCTCCGACCAGCTCGTCGTCGCCCGCGAACAACTCCGCGATACCGGCGGCATCAGCACCATGCGGCGGCTCAATCGTCGCGAGTACGAGAACACCATCGAGTCGCTCCTCGGCGTCCGCCTCGCGGCCGAGACCCTGCCCGACGACGCCAACTCGGGCGGCTTCGACACCAACGGCTCGGCGCTGTTCTTCTCCGCCGACCAGTTCGAACAATACCTCGACCTCGCCCGTCGCGCCCTCGACGAGGCCTTTCTCTTCGGCAAGGAAGCGCCGAAGCCGATCCGCCTGGAGATCGAGCCGGAGATCGCCCAGAACAAGTTCATCGAGAAAGTCTCGGGCACCATCAAGGGCAACTGGGACAAGGCCCAGGCCTGGCGGAATTCGGACGGCAGCAAGCCACCCAGCGCCTTCGGTCTCCTCGACGAGTTCGACGTCCGCTTCCGCGAGCGACTCTACAACCAGCAGTACGCCACCTATCGCCGCTACCTGGACGACCCGCGCACGAAGAACGCCGTGCTTCTCCAGCCCTTCTTCGACCGGACCAATTTCGTCTCGGTCAAGATCCCGCCCCAGGCGCCGCGCGGCGAGTTCCGCATCGAGGTCCATGCCTCGCCGCTGGAGGGCGCGAAACGCGGGGACACCTACCTCGAATACGGTTTTCCCGGAGCGCGCGGCGGCGAGATCGAACGGCTCGGCTACGCGCGGGTCACCGGCGGGGTGGGGGAGGCGAAACCGGTCCCGGTGACGCTTTCCATCCCGGTCACGAAGGACGGCCCCCGCGAGGTCGTCATCAGGCACCGCCAGCCCAACAACCGTGACGCGGCGCGCGGCACCTTTCTCGCCTTCCAGAACAAGCACGGCTTCGGCCCGCCCGCGAAGCTGGCAATCGATCGCGTCGTCCTCACCGGTCCGCATTACGAGCAATGGCCGCCGCGGGCGGTGAAGCAGGTCTTCTTCAAGGGCATGTGGTGGACTCAGCCCGACCAGGACGCCTACGCCCGCCAGGTCATCGAGCGCTTCGCGAAACGCGCGTTCCGCACCCGCGAACCGGCGCCGGAATTTCTCGATCGTCTCCACGCCCTCTACCGAACCGAGACCAAGGCGGGGAAAAAATTCTACGAAGCCATTCGCGAACCGCTCGCCCTCGTCCTCGCGTCGCCCGGCTTCCTCTACCTCGCCGAGCCGGTGAAGGAGGAGAACCGGGGGAAAAGCGAACGCCTCACCGATCCCGAGCTGGCCGTCCGGCTCAGTTACCTGCTCTGGTCGGCGCCGCCGGACGGTGAACTGCTCGCCGATGCCCGGTCCGGAAAACTGCGGAAACCGGATGTCCTCCGCGCCCACGCCGAGCGTCTCCTCGACGATCGCCGTTCCGACGCCTTTCTCGCCTCGCTGGCCCACCAGTGGCTGCACATGGAGCGGCTCGATTTCTTCCAGTTCGACTTTCGGCAGTTCCCCGAGTTCGACGACAGCGTCAAGGAAGCCGCCCGCGCCGAGGTCTTCGAGACCCTCCGCCATCTCGTCGCGGAAAGGCGCCCGCCCTCCGACCTGCTCGATCCCGGCTACGTCGTGGTCAACGATCTCCTCGCCGACTACTACGGCCTCCCGCCGGTCGAGGGTTCCGACTACCGCGCGGTTCCCGTGCCCGACGGTTCCCCCCGAGGCGGCCTGCTCGGGATGGCGGCCATCCACGCCATGGGATCGGACGGCGTTCATTCCTCCCTCGTCGAGCGCGGCGCCTGGGTGATGCGCTACCTTCTCAACGATCCGCCCCCGCCCGCGCCGCCGAACGTGCCCCAGCTCAGCCGCGTCCGCGGGCAGCTCCTCTCGCCGCGCCAGGAACTCGCCGCCCACATGGAGGAGGCCCAGTGCGCCCAATGTCACCAGCGCATCGACCCCATCGGGTACGGGATGGAGAACTTCGACGCCGCCGGCCAGTGGCGGGACACCCTGCTGCTGCAGAAGACCCAGGGAAAGAAAGTGGTGAAGAAGAAGACCATCGACATCGACCCCAGCGGCACCCTCCCCGACGGCACCGCCTTCGGCAATTTCGAAGAACTCCGCGACCAGGTCGCCACCCGCGACGAGGCCTTCACCCGCGGCTTTCTCGAGGCCCTCATCGAGTACGGCCTCGGCCGTCCCTACGGATTCTCCGATGAAGCTCTCCGAGAAAACGTCCTCGAACAGGCCAGGGAAAAGGACGGCTCCCTGCGCGAGCTTGTCCTCGGCTTCATCGAATCGGAACCCTTTGGTCGAAAGAAGTGAGGAAGAAACAGCGGACCGCGAATCGACGCGAATGAACATGAATTTCTCCAACTGAAAATCTTCACGTCCGAGCGGTATTACCACTATTCACCGATTACTGGTTACCGATCACTCCCGCCGCCGCCCAGCAATCTCTCAGTTCCCCCCAATCACTCCCCATGAAGACCCGCCGCCACTTTCTCCGCAGCAGCACCGCTCTCATCGGCCTGCCTGTTCTCGAGTCGCTCGGTTTCCGGCGTTTCGCGTCCGCCGCGGCCACGAAACCCGCCGCGCCGCCGAAGCGCTTCGTCTTCCTCGGCATGGGCTTCGGGGTCACGCAGGACACCTGGTATCCGTCGCAGGACGAGGTCGGGGCCGGCTACACCATGCCCCAAGGCCTCGCGCCGCTGGAGAAGCATCGCGAGAACCTGACCATCATCCAGAACCTCGCCAACCAGTACAACAACGAGGCGCACTGGGGTTCCACCTTCTGGCTCACCGGGGCCAATCGCTACGCCGAACCGGGGCAGAGTTTTCACAACACCGTCTCCGTCGACCAGGTCGCCGCCGAGCAGCTGGGGCGCGACACCCGCTACACCTCCGTCCAGCTGACCTACAAGGGCGGGGACAATTCCGGACACGGACCCGGTCTCTCGCTGGCCTGGAATCGCCAGGGAAAACCGGTCTCCGCGCTGAACACGCCGGTGGCCGCCTTCCACAAGCTCTTCTCCGACGACACCACCCCGCTGGCGCAGCGCCAGGCGGAACTCCTCAAGCAGCGCAGCATCCTCGACACCGTGCTCGAGGACGCGAAGACCACGCGTCGCGGCCTGACCCCGGCCGACCAGGACAAGCTCGACGAATACCTGCAGTCCATCCGCGAGATCGAGCAGCGGCTCGAGAAGGAGAAGGAATGGCTTGAGGTGCCCAAGCAGGTGCCCGACCCCGCTCCGGTCGAACCCGACAAGAGCCTCCAGGGCGTCGAGGAGATCAAGGTCATGTACGACCTCATGGCCGCCGCGTTGCAGGTGGATACCACCCGGGTCTTCACCTACCGCCAGCCGCTCGACACCTTCATCCGCAGCCTCGGCGCCACCATCACCGCGCACAACATGAGCCACTACGAGCCCGGCCCGCGGATGGAGACCTCGCAGATGCGCGACCTCGAACAGTCGAAGCTCCTCGCCCGTTTCCTCGATCGACTCCAGGGAATCAGGGAAGCCGACGGCAGCTCGCTCCTCGATCACACCACCGTGACCCTCGGGAGCAACATCCACTCCATCCACTACCTCACCAATTGTCCCACCATCGTCGCCGGCGGCGGCGCGGGGATAAAGCACGGACGCCACCTCGTCACCGCGCCGAAGACCCCGCTCTGCAATCTCTGGCTCAGCCTCCTGAGAGGCTCCGGCCTCGAGGCCGAATCGCACGGGGATTCGACCGGGACTATCGAGGACCTGTTCGTCGCCTGATACCATTTCCGAGAAAAAACCTGACGATTTTCGGAGGCGGTTTTTCTCGGGGCGAGGCACGAGGAGGGCGCGATGCGAGCATCGCAACCGACGAGCAACGAAGCAACCGGGGAGAACCGACCCGAATCTCCGAGAAACGCCGAAGGCTGAATCCCCTTTTTTGTCTTCCCTGAATCGTCAGGTGATTTCTTGGATTTGGTATCAGTTTCGCACGCCGCGTCGTGTTCTCCTGATTCGATCTCCCGCCGGATGCTCACCCGCCGATCCGGACCCGGCTGATTCGGATAAGAAAAAACCAAAAAAATACTTGGCGATTTTGTCTTTTTGAATACTGTTTTTCCGAACAGTTCAAGACGAAATCCTCATGAAACACACCATCCTTACCACCGCCATCCTCCTCGTCACCCTGACCCTGCCCGCCTTCGCCGCCACCAGCAAGATGTCGTCCTCCAAAAGCGGCAGCTCCCGATCCTCCAGCAAGGCGAAGACCGAGATGGCGGAAACGATCTCCGCCAAGCAGCAGGTCGCGCAACAGCTCGCGAAAGATCTGACGACGACGCAGGAATCGAAGCTGCTGACCTTTCTCAACGAGGCCACGGTCGAGGAACTGGCGGAGATCAAGGGGATCTCGACCCGGCGCGGAGCCGCCATCGAAAAGGCCCGCCCCTATGGCTCGGTCGATGAAGTCATTCTGATCGCCGGCATCGGGGAAGGCACCTTCTCCGAACTGGTGAAACACGGGAAAACGCTGACTCGCAGTCGCTCCGGTTCGAAATCATCGAAGAAATCCTGACCGGGTTTCACCGACGATCACGACCGAGAATTGAGAGCGGCTCCGAAAGCGGTAGGCCCGTGCCGGAAGCCAAGCTCGTGGGCCCGGCGGCCTGAACCAGGCGCGCCGGGATCCGGAGACGAACTCCGACGCGGTGAAGGGAAGGTCCGTCCTGTGGGTTCTCCTTTCACCGGTCGGGGTTCGAGCGGATGCGATTTTGTGCCTGAGTAATGAAAAACCTACCGGTTTGCGAGGTTTCATTCTTCCCAGCCGTCCGATCACCCATTGCCCTTTCTTCTCATCCCGAGCGAAGCCGAGGGATCTCCCGAGCATCCGAGAAATTTTCGCGGCATCGAAACTCGTCCCGCCTCTCCACGCCACTTCGCGATGGGAAAAACGTTCGCGCTTTCGAGAGATCCCTCGGCTCGTTCCTCGCTCGGGATGACAAGAGAGAACGAAGAGCAAGGATGGTTGGTTCCGGCTCCGCCGGGTTGGGAGAC
>JAUIGT010000578.1 GCA_030432615.1 Verrucomicrobiia bacterium | reverse complement strand
GGTACCGCCACGCCAGCGGCCTCCAGCAGGGTCGGGGCGATGTCGATGTTGGCCACGACTTCATCCACGGTGCGCCCGCCTTCTTCACTGAACATCGGCGCCCGCATCAGCATGGGAATGCGGATGGAATCCTCGTAGGCGCAGCGCTTGTCGATGAGCCCGTGCTCGCCGAAAAGGAAGCCGTTGTCGCCGAGGTAGAGCACGATGGTGTCGTCGAGTTCGCCGCGCTTCTCCAGCTCCGCGAGCAGGTCGCCGGTGGTCTCGTCGACTGCCAGCAGCGTCTCGCAGTAGCGGCGGTAGTAGGTCGCGAGGTCGAGGTTGGTGTAGTAGGCGAACTGGACGCCGTGTCGGCTGTTGCGCTGGTTCTGAACCCACATGGGCACATCGCGAAACTTTTCCGGCATCTCGAACCAGGACTTCGGCTGCTGCCAGGGTTCGTTTTCATAGGCGAAGGCGTGGCGGTTGGCCGGGATGAAGTCCGCGTGCACGGCCTTGTGGGAAAGGTAGAGCATCCATGGCTTCTCACCCGAACGTTGCTTCAGCCAATCGAGCGAATAGTCGGTCAGCTCGTCGGTGATGTAGCCGTCCTGCGCCTTCCGCTCACCGTCGATGTTGTAGCCGGAATTGATCGCCTGGGGCACGAAGCGCCCCTTCACCTCGCCCTTCTCGGGGTCGTCGAAATAGACACCCTGCCCCTTGAAACTGATCCAGTGATCGAAGCCAGGCCGGGGATCATCGACCTCGCCGCCCATGTGCCATTTCCCGATGAAGGCGGTCTCGTAGCCGGCTTCCTGGAGATACTCGGGGAAAAAAGTCAGCCCGTCACGGAGCGGGTTGTAGTTGTCGACGACGCCGTGGTTGTGGGCGTAGAGCCCGGTCAGGATGGAGGCTCGGCTCGGCGAGCAGAGCGAGGTGGTGACGAAGGCGTTGGAAAAATGTAGGCCCTCCCTCGCGATGCGGTCGAGGTTCGGCGTCTTCAGGAAGGGGTGCCCCAGAAACCCGAGGGCGTCCCACCGGTGATCGTCGGTGAGAATGACCAGAATATTGGGACGCGACTCGTCGGCGCGGGCGCCCGAAAAAGAACACAGCACGGACAGGAGAACAGCGATACATCGGCGTGGCGACATGCCTCGCACTAGAGCAAAATCCCCCAATCCGGTCAAACGATGCCCGCCTCCGGCCGACCGATCCGCCCGTTCATGTTTTCCAGGCGATCCGCCATCAATCGCATCAACTCGAGCGCGAAGGTCGGATGCTGCTGCACCAGGAACATGAACCGCCGCTCATCGACCATGGCGACCACGATATCCGTCTTCGCCCGGACGCTGGCGCGGGCCTCGCGGGTCCCGATCATGCCCATCTCCCCGAACACGCTGCCCGGCTTTTCCACTTCCACTACCTCGTCGCCGACCAGCACCTCGGCTTCGCCTTCGAGGAGCACGTACATGTGGCGATCGTGCTCCCCGGCGCGAATCACCATCTCGCCGGCCCGGAACTGGCGCGGATTCGGTTCGTTGTGAAACAGGTTCGCGAAATTCATCATCGTATCCTCCCCTTGGAATGGCCCGCGAACGAGGGTGTCACTGGTTCCAGCCCTGGTTCCAGATGATGTGGGTTCCGGACTTCCCGGGGACGGCGATGTCTTTCCAGCCGTTGCCGTCGATGTCGGCGACGCGGATCTGGAGGCCGATGCCCGGCGCCTCTCCGGAAGGACCGTTGGAAATGAAGTGCTTCGTCCAGGTCTTGGCCTCCTTGTCCCAGTCGTAATACTGCACCGTGCAGGGATCCTCGGCACCCGGGTCGCTGCCGGAGTGGGCGTAGTACCGTTTCCCGGTGATCAACTCCGGCTGACCGTCGTTGTCGATGTCGTCCCAGGCCAGGGCATGGGCCTGCGAATGCTTGCGATCGATCTCGTAGGTGCGCCAGGTGGTGGAACCGTCGCTCTGGGGTTCCTGCTGTTTCTCCCACCAGATGCCGTAGTTGTGGCCATCCGCCCAGATGATGTCGTTGCGGCCGTCCTCGTCGAGATCGACCACCAGCATCGGGCAACTGGCGTGGGGAAAGGTGAAGTCGTCGTGGTATTTCCACTCGCCGGCGAACGGACCGCCCTCGGGACACTCGTACCAGCCCTGCTTGAAAATGATGTCGTCCTTCCCGTCGCCGTTGATGTCACCAAAGCCCATACCGTGGCCGTTCTTGTCGGCGCCGATGACGTGTTTGACCAGCGTGGCCTTGCCCTCGTCGTCCTTGCCCAGTTTCCAGGCCAGCATGGGATTGGTGTCGCCCCAACTGTTCTCCAGCCACTCGGGGACGTCGTCACCGTCGATGTCCTGGAAGAAACTCAGCTCGTTCCGGTCGGTGCCGGTATCGACGAGGAGATGCTGGGTCCAGCCATCCTCGGCATCGTAGCCACCGGGTCCGGGATTCTCGTACCAGTTCACCGTGGTCGTGGTGTAGCCGCCCGCGACCACGTCGAGATCGCCGTCGCCGTCCACGTCCCAGAGGTGGTCGGAATTGTTCTGGAGGTAATCCTTCCCGAACGGTTCCAGCCGGCGCACCTTTTGCGGTTTCCACTCCGGGTTCGCATACCAGTATTCCCCGGCGACCACGTCCAGCTTGCCGTCGCCATTGAGATCACCGACCGCGATGCCCTCGTTGTTGTCCTTGCGAAGCTGCTGGACCTCCCACTTCAACTTCGGCGGCGCTTTTTTCTTGGGCGCGTTCTGGGCAATCACCCCGGCGGCGAAGGCGGCAAGGATCAGGAGGGGCAGGAACAATCGGAGGGCTTTCATGAAACGGGTCGTGTGTGGTTGGGAAGAAATTGAAACGTGAGGCTCGTTCGGTTTGTCACTGGATCTCGGAAAGGGTCAGGGCCCGGGCCTGGCCGGCATCGCCCGTCAACTCGACCTTCACCTGGTCGAAGCCCCAGCCGAGCAGGCCGGCCACGGTCAGTCGATGCTGCCCCGGCTTCAGATCGAGCGCGATCTCGGCCTCGTTCCCTTCCTCGGGTAGCTTGATCTCCTCCTCGCCGAGAAAGAGATGCAGATCCTTGAGCTTTCCGGAAATCTTGAGCGGCACCTTGCCGGCTTCGGAGACATCCAGATAGAAACGTCCCACGCCGTAGCGGTTGGCGCCGCGTCCCACCACTTCCGGCATCTCGCCCGCCGGCAGCCCGCCGTTCACCGTCGCGTACATCGGCGTCCAGACGTAGGTCTTGAAATCCTCGGCGAAGATCTTTTCGCCATAGTGGCCGATGGCGTCGCGGGTGCGCTCGTGCGGCTGCAGTACCTGCCAGTGGCGCACGTAACGGTTCGGCGGCGTCTTGAATTCCCCGTCCTTTCCCAGCTCGGAAAGAAACCGAACCAGGTCCACGAATTCGTCCTCGCGCAGTTGGGCGGTCAGGCCCGGCGGCATGAGGGAAACCGTGCTGATCTGGTTGCTGGCGATCTCGGTCTTGGGAATGCGGTGCTCGATTCCAGCGGCGTCGCGCACCACCAGTTCGTTGGCGTCCTCACCGGCGATCGCCCCGGCGAACGTCTCGCCCTTCTTCGTCGTCACGAGCGTGGTGTGGTAGCCTTCCTTGATCTTCTTGCTCGGCTCCAGCAACGACTCGATCAGGTAATCGACCGGCGCGCTCGCCCCGATGGAGACGAGGTCGGGACCGATGATCCCGCCGGCTCCCCCGATGGCGTGACAGACTGTGCATTGCAACGCGGCGCGGCGATAGACGGACTCCCCGCGATGGGGGTCGCCCTTTTCCGCCACCAGCGACATCATCCGCTCCATCTCCTCGAAG
>JAUIGT010000037.1 GCA_030432615.1 Verrucomicrobiia bacterium | reverse complement strand
AACCGAAAACCGACCAACCCGACTCCGAAAAACCGCACTGACCCCCATGGCCCGCGATTTCGTCTACTTCGATCTCGAGACCCAGAAATCGGCCAACGATGTCGGTGGCTGGGGAAACAAGGACCAGATGGGCATGTCCATCGGTGTCACCTACTCGACCGCCCTCGGGGAATACCGGATCTACGGCGAGGGCCAGGTCCAGGAGCTGATCGACCAGTTGCTGAAGGCCGATCTCGTCATCGGGTTCAACCACATCGATTTCGATTACAAGGTGCTGATGGGCTACTCCATCCTCAATCTCGCCGAGCAATGCCGCAGTCTCGACCTGATGCTCGACCTCGAGAAGCACCTCGGTCATCGCCCCAAGCTCGACGCCGTCGCCAGCGCCAGTCTCGGCATGGGCAAGACCGCCGTCGGCACCGATGCCATCAAGTGGTGGCGCGAGGGCAAGATCATGAAGATCGCCGAATACTGCGCCTTCGACGTCAAGGTCACCAAGGTGGTCCACGAGTACGGCGTGGAGCACGGCTTCGTCAAATACGTCAACCGCTTCAACCAGGAAGAGGAAGTCCCGGTGCCATGGGTGGCGCCGTGAGCGAATCGCCTTTCTTCCCTCCCCTCACGTCAACGCCCGGCGCGCCCAGGCGGCGGCGCCCTTGACGCCGGCGTCGTCCTCGAGTTCGGCGGCGACGACCTTGAAGGTGTTGCGGTAGGGGCCCAGCAGGCGCGCGTTGGCGGAATCCTTGACGCCCTTCAGGTAGATGTCGGGCATGGCTTCGACGAGGCCGCCGCCGAGCACGATCATGTCGGGAGCGAGCAGGTGCACCACGGTGGCCACGCCGGCGCCGAGCAGGTTGGCGGCCTTTTTCATGATGTCCTCGATGGCCTGGTCACCGGCCTCGATCGCGGCAGCCAGCTTGCCGCTGGTGATGTTGGAAATGTCGGTACCGCAGGCCTCGAGCAAGTGCGGCGCCTGGCCACGGTAGGCGGCCTGGGCGGCCTCGGCGGCGATGGCCAAGCGGCTCGCGGCGATCTCCAGGGTCGGTCCCCCGTCCTTGCTGCCGGTCTCGGGGAAGAGCGGGATGTGCCCGATCTCCATGCAACTGAGGTTGGCGCCCTGGAGGAGGCGACCGTTGATGACGGCGCCGCCACCGATCCCGGTGCCGGGGAAAATGCCGACCACGCTCTTGGCGCCCTTGGCCGCGCCGAATTCGTACTCGGCGAACACGCCCGAATCGACGTCGTTGCAGATCACCACCGGGGCGCCGATCGCCTTCTCCAGCGATTTCACCACCGGGGCCTTCTTCCAACCGAGGTTGGGTGCCTCGACGATGATGCCCTTGTCGGCATCGACCGGTCCCGGGCAGCCGACCCCGATGCCGTGGACCTGCGACTTGTCCACGCCGGCGTCCTTGAGCGCAGCCTCGATGGCCTTGGCCATGCGCTTGAGCCCGGCCTCCATGCCGCGGTGACCCTCGGTCTTCTTCTTGGCCGAGCCCAGCTCGCGAAATTGTTCATCGAACACCTTGGCCAGCATCTTGGTGCCGCCGAGGTCCAGTCCCACCCAGACCTTGAGGTCGGGCGAGTGTTCGTTGTCGGTATTCTTGCCTTGGTCTTTGCTCATGTCAGCAGTCCGGCGGCGAACTCGCGCGCCCACGAATCCGCTTCCAGGATTTGTTCGAGTTTCGGATGGGCGACGACGGCATGGGCGTCCATCGTCTCTTCCACCGTTTCCCAGATCTTCGGAAAGCGAAGGGATTTTTCGAGAAATTTTGCCACCGCCACCTCGTTGGCGGCGTTCATGACCGCCGGGAGCGTGCCACCCTCCGTGCCCGCCCGCTGCGCCAGCCGCAGGGCGGGAAAATCGTCCCAGCGCGGCGCCTCGAACTCCAGCTTGGCCAATTCCGCGAAATCCAGGGGCGGCAACTGATTCGGCACCCGCTCCGGCCAGGTGACGGCGTACTGGATGGGGAAACACATGTCGGTCACGCTGAGCTGCGCCAGGACGCTGCTGTCCACGAACTCGACCATGCTGTGGACGATGCTCTGCGGGTGCACGATGACATCGACCCGCGCCATCTCGACATCGAAAAGCCAGCGGGCCTCGATCATCTCCAACCCCTTGTTGAAGAGCGTGGCCGAATCGATGGTGATCTTCGGCCCCATCTCCCAGGTCGGGTGATTGAGCGCCTGCTCCACGGTGACCTCGGCCAGTTCCGCGGCCGGCTTCTTTCGGAACGGACCGCCCGAGGCGGTGAGGATGAGCCGCGAGACTTCCGAGGAATTCCGCCCCTCGAGGCATTGGAAGATCGCGTTGTGCTCGGAATCCACCGGCAGCACCCGCACACCCTTTTCCCGCGCCGCCGTCATGACCGCTTCGCCCGCCATGACGAGGATCTCCTTGCTGGCCACGGCGATGTCCTTGCCGGCCTCGATGGCCGCCAGCGCGGGCCGCAGCCCGGCGGTGCCGACGATGGCGATCAGGACCATGTCGGCTTCCGGCAGCGTGGCCAGTTCGACGAGTCCGTCCTCGCCGCCGCGGAGGTTCACCCCGGCCGGCGCCTGTCGGCGGCAGTCGTCCAACAGGGTCGAGTCCGCGAGGCAACCCTCCTGGACGTCCCACTCGGCGAGCTGCTGGGCGAGTTTCTCCGCGCTCCGGTTCGCCGCCAGGCCGACGACCCGCATCCGGTCGGGAATGTCGCGCGCCACCTTGAGCGCACTCTCCCCGATGGAGCCGGTGGAACCGAGGATGACGACGTTTTTCGGTCGGTCGGGCATGGAAAATCGGAATGAGCGGGCTGGCTCAGCGTTTATCGATGTTTGGGATCACTTCGGCAAGCAAATCGCGAAAACCATCGATCTCGTCTCCAGCGATCAGTCGTTTCGGAACTACCAAGGGCAAAATCGGAGAGAAATACAACATGAACAGGTTTGGTGTTTCCCTCCAGCTGATGATTTTTCCCCAACTGGTGAAAATGTCACAATCCCGATCGTCTTTTGCGGTGAAGCCCTCGGTGTCGAAGGTGACTTCCATATCTTCACGAATCTTTGGATAACGGTGCCAATTGCGCTTCACGCGATGGTGGAACAGGATTGGGGAAATGCCGATCGCGTAGGTGATCGCGAGCACGCCAACTGCCGACAGCATGTTCCACCCCGCATCCGGCCATCGGAATTGCTGGAAGACCAAGACCCCTATTCCATAGGCGAGGATGAATCCCCGAATCCACCAACGTCGCTTCGCGGCCATCACCTTGTGACATTCGAGGTATTCTTCGAACGTCACTTTGCCGGAAATGTGAAACCTTCGCTCCATTCAGATCATCGTCACCTATCGGTCACTCAGTAGACCAGCACCTTGAGATAGAGATACATCACCGGCGCGGTGAACAGGACCGAGTCGATGAGGTCGAGCACCCCGCCGATACCCGGCAGCTTGTGGCCGGAATCCTTGATCTCGACACTGCGCTTGAGAATCGATTCGGCCAGGTCACCGAGCACCGCCACGATGGCCAGCCCGACCGCCAGCACCCCGGCGTGGACTCCGGTGATCAGCGGGATCTTTTCCCCGAACAGCGCCAGGGACCCGAAGCTGGCCACGCAGGCGCCGAAGATCGCGCCACCGAAACCCTGCCAGGTCTTGCCCGGGCTCACGTGCGGAACCATCTTGTGTTTCCCGATCAGGGACCCGATGGCGTAGGCGCCCATGTCGGTGAATTTCGTCACCGCCAGCAGGTAGAGCACGTAGAAATGCCCGGCCCCGTTCCCCGGCGCGTCCACATTGAACAGCACGAGGATCTTGGCCACGAAGCCGAAGAGGATCGCGATGTAGAGGAAGCCGAAGAGGGTGACGACGATTTCGTCCAGCGTGCGAATTCCCTCCAGCGGCCGCCAGATCCGGGCGGCCACGATGGCGATGAGGAGCACGGCGAGGGCGACCCCGTCCAATCCCCGCAACCAGGGCGCATCGAACCCCAGGGTCGGGAGAAACAGCGAGGTGATGTAGACCAGCCCGAGTCCGTAGGTGAAGCGGCGATACTGCCGGTAGCCCGGCTCGTGGAAAAGCCGGAAATACTCCACCAGGCCGCCCAGCACCAGCACCAGCACCATGAGGTAGAACACCCACGGCGAGGCGTTCCAGAACGCGAACCCGACGAAGCCCCACAGCGCCACCGTGCTGCCCAGCCGCCGGACGAAGGCGCGGCCCTTGCCCCCCTTGGCGGGCGGTTGGGCGGGTTTCTCGGGAGTTTCGGCCATGAGGTGGAGAAAGAGGCGGAGCGTTGCGGGAAACGGAATCCGGCTCCGGCCGATCGACATCGACCCGTCGCCTTTCCCCCTCCCGCCATTGCCGCCTAGAAAACCCCGAAGCCCCGGGGAAAGCAATGCGGAAATCGGATTTTGCGGCGCCCGGCTCGCGGCGCTGAATTTCCACCCTTTCTTCATCCAATCCGAGCGGTGCGGGAATTTGTCCACCCCCGCTGGCGAGTCGAGGCTTCTGCGCTACCTTTCACGCCCTCGCGCCTTTCTCCTCTTCCCATTCCATGCTCGCCGCCGACAAGCTCGCCATCCAGTTCGGAGGCCGGACCCTGTTCCGGGACCTCTCCTTCACGGTGCGCGCGAAGGACCGGCTCTCCCTCGCCGGACCGAACGGCGCCGGGAAGTCGACGCTCCTGAAAATCATCGCCGGGATCGAGCAACCCGACGCCGGCCGCATCGTCAAAGCCAGGCAGGTCACCGTCGGCTACCTGCCGCAGGAAGGCGTCAGGCACGAGGGGTGCTCGCTGTTCACCGAGGCGGAAAAGGCCTTCGGCGACGTGCTCAAGCTCCAGGATCAGTTGACCGAGGTCGAGGCCGAGCTCGAGAAACTCGATCCGGTGACCGATGCGGACGCCTACGCGGACACCCTCGAGGTCTTCGGTGACATCCAGCTCCGGCTCGAGCATCACGACGTGGCCAAGATGAAGCCGCGCATCGAGACCATCCTCAGCGGACTCGGTTTTTCCCACGCCGATTTCGAGAAAGCGACCGAGACCTTTTCCGGTGGCTGGCAGATGCGCATCGCTCTCGCCAAGCTCCTGCTCCGCGAACCGTCGGTGCTCCTGCTCGACGAACCCACCAACCACCTCGACATCGAGACGGTGCAGTGGCTGGAGCAATGGCTGCGCGGCTACGGCGGCTGCATCATCCTCATTTCGCACGACAAGAGCCTGCTCGATAACCTCAGCAACCGCACCCTCGCCTTCGAGAGCGGCCAGGTGCAGCACTACGCCGGCAACTACTCGTTCTTCCTCCAGGAACGCGAATCGCGCCGCGAGCAACTGGAACGCGCCTACAAGAACCAGCAGCGCGAGATCGAAAAGACAGAGCAGCTCATCGACCGCTTCCGCGCCAAGGCCACCAAGGCGCGCATGGTGCAGTCGCGGATCAAGCAGCTCGACAAGATGGAGCGCATCGAGCTGGAGACCGACGAGAGCGGGGTCGATTTCCGCTTTCCCCAGCCCGAGCGCAGCGGCCAGAGCGTCATCAAGCTCGAGGGAATCGGGAAGACCTACGGCAGCAACCAGGTGCTGAAGGGACTCGACTACGAGATCGAGCGCGGCGAACGCATCGCCATCGTCGGTGTCAACGGCGCCGGAAAATCGACCTTTTCCCGCATCCTCGCCGGCACCGAGGCCGCGACCACCGGCGAGCGCACCGTCGGTCACAAAGTCGGGATCGCCTACTTCTCTCAGAACCACGCCGACGAACTCGATCCGAAGCGCACCGTTCTCGAGACCATCGAGAAAGGCGCCACCGCCGCCGCGGTCTCGATGAACCTGCGGACCTTGCTCGGCGCATTTCTCTTTCGCGGCGACGATGTCTTCAAGAGCGTCGGGGTGCTCTCCGGAGGCGAACGCAGCCGGCTCGCCCTGGCGCGGATGCTCCTGCAGCCGGCGAATTTCCTCATTCTCGACGAACCCACCAACCACCTCGACATGCAGTCGCAGGAGGTGCTCCAGCGGGCACTCGCCGACTACAGCGGCACCTACGTCATCGTCTCGCACAACCGATCCTTCCTCGATCCCATCGTCACCAAGGTGCTGGAATTCATCCCCCACCAGCCGATGCGGGTCTTCCACGGCAACGTCAGCGACTACCTGGAAAAGAAAGCCGAGGAAATGGCGGCGGCGTCGGGAAGCTCCGGGAAAGGCGCGAGCCCGAAGAGTTCCTCGACCGGAAGCGGAGGCGGAGGCGGTTCGGACTCCGGATTGAACCGGAAAGAGCAACGCCAACTCGAAGCAAAGCGCCGCCAGGAAAAGGCGACCGCCCTCAAGCCGCTCACCGCCAAACTGGAGCAGGCCGAAGCCGCCATCGCCACCCTCGAAGAGGAAAAAGACACTCTGACCAAAAAGCTCCTCGATCCCGACTTCTTCAAGACCCAACCCGCCGAGGCCACCACCGCCAGCGAACGGCTCCACGCCGCCGAAGCCGAATTGGAAGCCGCCTACTCCGACTGGTCGAAAGTCAGCGAAGACATCGAAGCGGTGGAAGCAAAGTTCGCGGAGAGTTAGCCAGTCGGCCACTGGGAGTTCGAGCATCCCCGCTCGCTCCAGTCGACCGGTGCGATGAGGGATCATCGCGCTCCTTTCGCAGGCTTCGGGGCGGGCGAAACGCCCGCATTCCCAGTCTCCGCCGTCCTTCTTGTCATCCCGAGCGAGGAACGAGCCGAGGGATCTCCCGCGGCCAGGACCGGTTTGCCCAAAAATCAGGTTTGCGAAAAGGGGAGCCGGCTTCCTTGCTGCGCGAGCGTTGACCCGTTCGTGAGATCCCTCGGCTCCGCTCGGGATGACAAGTCCGACCAGGGCCCCCGGAGAAGAAGAGCGAACGGCATGCCTCCCCGTCTTCCTCTTGCATTCCGTCTCGCCTTGGCGTCGTGTTTTCCCCCACCGTGCCTTCCCCCCTCACCACCGACGAACTCCGCGCCCTCGACAAGGCGCATCTCTGGCATCCGTTCACCCAGATGCGGGATTGGTGCGCGACCGATCACGATCCCATCGTCATCGAGCGCGGCGAAGGCGCCTGGCTCTGGGACACGGAGGGAAATCGCTACCTCGACGGCAACAGCTCGATCTGGACCAACATCCACGGGCATCGTCATCCCGCCATCGACGCCGCTCTTCGCGAGCAACTCGAAAAGATGGCGCACTGCTCCGCGCTCGGGTTCACCAACGAACCCGCCATCCGGCTCGCCAAGGCACTCGTTGATTGCTTTCCCGAGGGAACCCTGACGCGGGTGTTCTATACCGACGACGGATCCACCGCCATGGAATGCGCCTGCAAGATGGCCCTCCAATTCCGGCAACTGACCGGTCACCCTGAACGGCATCGTTTCGTCGCCTTCGACCAGGCCTACCACGGCGACACCGCCGGCGCGGCCTCGCTCGGCGGCATCGGGACTTTCCATGAGCGCTTTCAGAAAACCGGGTTCGACGTCATCCACGTATCCGATGTCGAGGCCCTCCGCGCCCTGCCCGAAGAGGTCGTGAACACCGTCGCCGGCGTAGCCATCGAACCCCTCATCCAGGGTGCCGCCGGCATGCGTCTCTGGCCCGGCGGAATGCTCCGCGAGCTGCGGACCTGGTGCGACGAGACCGACACCTTCCTGATCTTCGACGAGGTCATGACCGGCTTCGGTCGCACCGGGAAACTTTTCGCCTGTCAACACGAGGACGTCCTACCCGACTTCCTCGCCCTCGCCAAGGGCCTCACCGGCGGCTACCTGCCCCTCGCCGCCACCCTCACCACCGAGCGCGTGTTTTCCGCCTTTCTCGGCACGCCCGAGGAACAGAAGACCTTCTACTACGGCCACAGCTACTGCGCCAACCCCCTCGGCTGCGCCGCCGCGCTGGCAAGCCTATCGCTCTTCGAGACCGAGGAAACCCTGTCAGGTGTCGAAACCAAGAGGGTCAGACTGGCCGAATCCCTGCAATCCCACTTTGGCGATCACCCCAGCGTCGGCGGCATCCGCCAACTCGGCCTCATCGCCGCTATCGACTTGGTGAAAGACCGCACCACCAGCGAGCCCTTCCCCTGGTCCGACCTGACCGGAGCCAAAGTCTGCATCGCCGCCCGCAAACACGGCCTCCTCACCCGCCCCGTCCTCGACACCCTGGTCTTCATGCCGCCCCTCTGCGTGACCGAGGACGAGATCGAGCACGGCGTCGCCGCCCTCGCCCGGGCCGTAGACGAGGTCCTGGGCTGAGCCTCTCGGCCGTGAACCGCTCCATTCAACAGGCTCAAGTCCGCCACTCGAAACGGTTGCGTGTCCGAAATCGGGCCAATGACCCTCCCGATGTCTCAACGCCCCCGGAAAAGGGCGGACGACCTTCTGCCCGTGAAGAAGGCTACCCCGGAAAAGTCAGGCCCCTTTCTTCGCGTATGGAAGGTCACCGCAGGAACGCCTTTCTCGGTTCGGCCCGGGAAGAAGGCCGCTCCGTCGGTTCGCCTTTTCCTGCCGCTCCCGAAGAAGCGTGTCTCGAACATGCCGCCCGATCCGTCCGAGGGACGCCAACGTTTGGATTTTAAAAGGTCAGAGTCTTCCCATATCTGACTGCGGGCGCGCTCCGGCTTCTGGGTTGAAGGTCGAATGGTCAAGACGTTTTCGACTCGGGTCATTTCATGCGTTAGGATCGACGTCTTGTTCAAACCTCTCCGATTTGTGTTCAAATACGCCTTTAGCGTAAAGCAGCAAGAAGATACCTACAGAAAGGATTATACTCGCGACGAGAATACCCCATGCGATATCCCAACGATCACGCGAATTAAGGAAGTAACTTAGTGGGCCGCTGGAACCCCATGATCCCCGCCGGGGCAGAAGGGTAACCGTAGCTACGAAAATGCCTAAATTGATGAAAATCAGGGCGCAAATGGTTGGGGCCTTTTTCATGGCTATCTTCTGATCGAACGTCAAAAGCCACCGAGCCCGCTAGAACAAAGCCTGTGGCCGTTTCGAACAAGATTGAAGCGGAGCCAGAACCAGAAAGCAAGAAACCTAGGGCCGGGGAATTGGGTTCGGTGCGCTGCTTTGTTCGCTGTTTCGTTCTGATGAGAGCTTTCTTACGGATGGGTCGGTTTCCAGTTCGAAACGATGCGTGATATTCTCCAGCTTCGCCGCAGAGCCTTGAGGACGAATAACCGGAAATGTCATCCTTCGGTCGCCTAGACCGTCGCCATCGAAATCTTGGACGGCGAAAACATTGGTGCCATCAGTATATCGAATTTCGTACCAGAGTTGGCCGCCCTCGAGAATCACCGAGAATGGCGAAAAGTATTCGTCTCCTGCCCCATCTCCTCGCATCACGGAAAAATTGTCTTCGCCAACGAGAATCGAATATTCCGAATCACTGAGCTTGAACAAATAATTCTTTCCTTTTTCGAGCTCGATCGTTTCAGGACCAAAGTGCCGGCTGCCCGGCTCCGGGCGATCACCGCAACTTCCGAGCAGGAGTGCAACCAGTGAAAGGATCCACGTTTTCAATTTTGAGCAAACGTCCGAGACCAGGTGGTTCACGAATCGAAGCCTGATCAAATTTATTGAACCAAAAGACAAACTCGAAGTCAATCCGGCTGAGAACTGCCCACGGGGAGCGAATCACCTGAATCGCCTTGTTGGGGCTTGGTTCTTGGTTCGGATTCTTCCACAATTTCAATGCGGCCCTCTATCATCCGCACTCGAACCAAATTCCCGTTTTCGTCAATCATGAGAACTCCCTTCGGGACTGCTGGCAGAACCGATGCAATGATTGCCCAAGTCGCTATGACGGCAGTTGCAACCACACTGAGACCAAGAGAGTGCACTCCGATTTTCGGTGAATTAATCTTCGTGGACCAATAACCAACCGCGACAAGGATCATTGCCACAGGAATAATCAAGCCCAACCTCGGGATAACTGGTGATCTCTCGGTTACCGATTCGAGCACCTTGTCGGGTCGGTTATACTTCCAATTTGCGACGTTCTGGCGTGCAGTTCCACTAGCGAGAAGTAGGATCAGCGCTTCGAAAACTGCACAGAGAAAAAGGTAGATGATCAATATCCGTTTCATCTTTTTGCCCCAACAGGCAGTTCTTCCATTTCGACAAAGTCTACCCAATGCGTAAACTTAGCGGAGAAAGCAGGCCCGGCTCAAGCGCAAAGGCGGAAGTACCCTTTCGGTCGGCTCGCTCCGGACCCAGACGACCAACCGCCGCCTCCTATTTCTTCTCCGCCTCGCCACCCGCATGCGAGGCGCCGGCGGCGGCGCTCTGGCGGCGCATCTGCTCGCGGAGGGCGTCCTCGACAGGGCGGAGGATGGCCTCGAGTTCGATGAGGAGCTTCTCGAGGTTGGCGATGGCCTGGAGCTGGGGCTCGTACTTCTCGCGGTGCTCGCTGCAGACCTTGCGCAGCGGTTCGAAGAGGCGGACGAAGTCGCGGTAGAAGGCGCTGACTCCCTCGCGAAAGGCCTCGCGCTGGCTCATCTGGAGGGTCTCGCGGCGGGCCTCCATGCGGTCGGTGAAGAGGCGCCGGATCTGGTTGAGGCTGCGGAGGCCGAGCGTGGCCAGCAGGAGCAGGGCCACGGCGGCGATGCCGAAGGCGACGTAATGCCAGGGAGCGAACTGCTGCCAGGCGAGGACGCCACCGGCGACGCAGGAAAAGACGGTCGTCAGCAGCAGGGTCCACAGCATGCGGGTCCGCCGGTTGAGCGCCTTGCCGAGATCCTCCCTGAGCCGGAGGTGCTTGAGCCCCTCGGCGGTTCGGTTCTGCACGTCCTCGACGATGCGCTGGCGGGCGGCGGTCCAGTCGGGCTGACCGGTCTCGCCGACGCTGAGCTGGAGATTGAAATGCTCCTGCATCTCCTGGGCGATGCGTTCCCAGAGTTGGGCGACGTCGTCCTCCACCGCGGCGGCGCCGTCGGCGATGTTCCGCCGCACGGCTTTCATGGTGGTGGCCACGATGAGCCCCTCGATTTCCTCGGGCGTCTTGCCGGGCGGCATCAGCGAGGCGAAGAGGCGGAAGCGCGATTCCAGCAGCGGCTCGGCCTGGAGTCCGGCGGCCATGTAGCTCTTGTCGAAGGCCTCGAAGAGGGGCTCGAACTTGCCCTGGGTGCGCTTTTCCTGATAGTCGGCGGCGTGCTCGAGTCCGCTGAGCAGCTCGTTGTCGGCGCGGATGATCTCGCTGGCGGTGGCGAGCTTCTCCTTCAGTTCGCCGAGCACGTAACAGGCGCCGCGCCAGGCGTTGATGAGCTTGGTGAGCCGGGTCTCGGACGACTCGACCACGTCGGAGATGAACTGCTCGAGGGGCGCGAAGTTGCTGGCCTTCCACAGGTCCTCGTTCTGCAGCCCGCTGGCCCGCGAGGTGAGGGCCTGCTTGGCGGAGATGGCGAAGGTGGGGAAATACTGGCCGAAGCGGTGGGCGGCGGTCTTCTGGAGATGCTCGAGGATGGCGCGCACCTCCTCGTCGGTGCGCAGGTCGCACTGCTGGAGCACGAAGACGATCTTCTTCTTCCACTGGTGATGGATGCGGTCGAGGAGGTCCCAGGCCGAAGCGCCCCAGGGATTGGTGACCGAGAAGACGAAGAGCACCAGGTCGGCCATCGGCAGGAAGTGCTCGGTGATGCGCTGGTGCCCGGCCTCGATGGAATTGGTGCCGGGGGTATCGACGATGTTGAAGTCCTTGAGGAATTCCTCCGGCCGGTAGACTTCCATGAGGGTATCGGACACCTCGAACTCGTGGGCTTCCTTGCCGTGCTTGAAGAAGGCGATGCGGTCGGTGGTGGGCAGCACGCCGGAGGAGCAGAAATCGCTCCCGAAGAGGGCGTTGAGCACGGTGGATTTCCCGGCGTTCACCTCCCCGACGACGACGAAGAGGAAGGGATCCTTGAGGTTCGCCATCAGGTTCTGCAGCACCGCGAGGCGGGCGGGATTGACCCCGCTCTGTTCCCCGAGCTTGGTCAGGGAATAGACCGCCGATCCGAGCTTGGATCGGGTCTTGAAGTAGTTCTGCCCCAGCGTGTTCACCGCCTATCCCTTACCCCCATCATTCCGGTTTTCTATCGAAAATCCCGAACCACCGCGATTACACCATCGGCGCGGGACGCCGCGGGGGTAATCGTTGTCTGCCGGTTCTCCGCGCTCCGCTCTCGTCCTCCGCCGGTCTCCCTCGCGGGAGGCGCTCACCCGCGCCCCTCCAGGGAGATGAGCTGGGTGACGGTGACGAAGCGGTATCCCTTGGCCAGGAGCTGGTCGAGCGCGCTGGGCATGGCGTCGATGGTCGGCGCGTGGATGTCGTGCGCCAGCAGGATGCCGCCGGGGCGCGCTCCGGAAACGAGCCGGCTGGCGACCACGCTGGAACCGGGGCGCTTCCAGTCCTCGGGATCGACGGACCAGAGGATGCAGGGATAGCCGAACTCGGACCGGATGAAGGACTTGAGATCGCCGGTGATGGCGCCGTAGGGCGGGCGCAGGGTGCGCGGCGGAACGCCGGTGGCGCTGACGATGGCCTGGTGGGCGACGGAAAGATCGCGGCGAATCTGGTCGTGCGAGAGCTTGGTGAGGTAGTCGTGGCTGAGGGTGTGGTTCCCGATCTCGTGTCCCTCGGCGATCATGCGGCGCAGGATGTGGGGATAGCGGCGGGCGTTGTCCCCGACCACGTAGAAAGTCGCCTTGATGTTGCGTTGCTTGAGGATATCGAGCAGGCGCGGGGTGTTGGACGGGTGCGGGCCGTCATCGAAGGTCATGGCGATGTAGGGCTCGCTGATGCTGACCTTGGAATAGGAAGTCTGGCTGCCGACCCCGCCCCGCGGCAGGGAAAGATTCGGGTTCCAGCCCGGTCCGGCGGCGGCGGGTCCGGAACCATTCTCCTTTTTCTTTCCGTTGGCGACGAAGATGCCCTTGCGCTGGTCGAGCGCCGCTTCTTCGGGCGTCTTGCAGCCGGTTCCCACCAGCGGCGTCGTGAGAGAGAGACCGATCGCCACGAGGGCGGTGAAAGAAATCGGAAAGAACGTTTTCAAAGGGAAGCGGTGCTGGGGGATCGGACAGCTCAGAAGTTTAAGAAAACTTAGAAAAATCGCAAGCAGGGAATCCGGCGGCGGTATAAATCGGGCCGCGGATGGGGGTTTGTGGGCAGCGCGCGAGATTCGTTCAATCCTTCGCCGTTCCAACAGCGACCTCGAATCCGGTCATTCGAGGAACCGGGCGAGGATGGGCCGCAGTTTTTCCACCGTCGGCTCGGGCCAGAGGCTGCGATCGGTGAAAAGGGCACTGTCGAGGGCGCGGTGCTCGGGCCAATCGGGCTCGGTGGGAATCTTCGGGATCACCCGGGCGAGAACGCGCTTGGCGTTGGCGGCGTTGGCCTGGACGTGTTCGATGACGGCGTGGGCGGTGACGGCTTCCTCCTCGACCTTCCAGCAGTCGTAGTCGGTGATCATCGCCAGCGTGGCCAGCGCGATCTCGGCCTCGCGGGCCAGCTTGGCCTCCGGCAGGTTGGTCATGCCGATGACATCGAAACCGAGTCGGCGGTTGGTCTCGGACTCGGCGCGGGTGGAGAAGGCGGGCCCGTCCATGTTCACGTAGGTGCCGCCGTCGTGGAGAGGAAGCTCGAGTTCTCCCACCGACTCCGCCAGCAGCCGGCGAAGCTCGATGGCGATGGGATCGCCGAACGCGATGTGGGCGACGATGCCGTCCCCGAAGAAGGTGTGATCGGCCCGCTGGCTGGTCCGATCGAAGAACTGGTCGGGCAGCAGGATGTCGCGGGGCCGGTATTCCTCGCGCAGGGAACCGACGGCGGTGATGGCGATGATCCAGCGCACCCCGAGCGACTTGAGCGCCCAGATGTTGGCGCGGTGATTGAGTTCCGTGGGCAGGATGCGATGTCCCCGGCCGTGGCGAGGCAGAAAACAGACCCGCCGGCCCGCGAAGGTACCCGTCATGATGCTGTCGGACGGAGGCCCGAACGGGGTGTCCACCGCGACTTCGGCGCCCTGCTCGAATCCTTCGATTTCGTAGAGGCCGGAACCGCCGATGATGCCGATGGCGGGAGCGAGGGTGTCGTCGTAACTTGTCATGAGAGTTGGTTGAAGCGCACAGTCTGGCCATGAATGGGGATAAATTCAACGGCGACGGCGCGTAGTTGATGTCATGTTCTGCAATCCTTGATTTTCCGGGAGACTTGTCGTGGTGAGAATGTTGCAATGGATCGCGTGGATCGTGGTGATCGGTTTCGCCGCCGTTCTGCCCTGGCTGGTGCATGACTGGATGCTGAAGGACGGGAGCGAACCGTCCGCGGCGCCGTCGGCCGTCGATGGAGAAACCGTGGCGGCGACCGAGACTGCCGCTGAACCCGCCACGCCCGATTCGGAACCGGAACCGGCAGCGGATTCCTCCGAAGAACCCGTCGCCGCCGCCCCGAAGCGCTCGGCTTCCACCCGCGTCTCGGACTTTTTCCGCCAGGCCTGGCTGGACGTGAAGGGCGTGAAGGACGAGAACCGGACCGGGGACATGCACTCGGAGCGATCCCGGGAAGCCGCGGCCCGCGTCACCCCGGCACTGGAAGCGGCCCTGGCGAAGAAGAAACTCGCGCTCGGAATGCCGATCTTTCTCCGCATCTTCAAGGAATCGAACGAACTGGAACTGTGGATGGAACCGAACACGGGCGCCGACTGGGTCCTGTTCAAGACTTGGCCCATCTGCGAATGGTCGGGGGAACTGGGACCGAAGCTGGAGGAGGGCGACGGCCAGTCGCCGGAGGGGTTCTACTACGTGCCTCCCGGCCGGATGAATCCCGAAAGCCAGTTCCACCTGTCCTTCGACCTCGGTTTTCCCAACGAATACGACCGCAAACACAAGCGCACCGGCAGCTACCTGATGGTGCACGGCAACTGCGTCTCGGTCGGCTGCTACGCCATGACCGATCCGGTCATCGAGGAGATCTACACCCTGGCCACCGCCGCGCTCGACCACGGGCAGCCCTACTTCCGCGTCCATGCCTTTCCATTCCGGATGACCGACGAGCACATGGACACGATTCCCGAGGATGCCGAATGGTTCGATTTCTGGGCGAACCTCAAGGAAGGCTACGACTACTTCGAGTTTCTCCACCGCCCGCCGGAGGTGACCGTCGTTGACGATCGCTACCATTTTCGGTAGGCATCGTTCCCGATGACGAATGAAGGACCGGAAGAAGGCGAGGAAAACGATCCTCCCGAAGTGACCCACGCCCACCCTGTAGAGGGCGACCCGGGTGAGGAAAAAATCCTGCCGCCCGCGCTTCCGAACCGTCGTTCCGATGGCGCGGAAGTGCCCTGGGCCTGGACGGGACCACCCCTGCCGGGCCAGGGACGTCTCAGTGAACAGGAGGACCGTACCTGGGGCATGCTCTGTCACCTGGCGTCCTTTGCCGGGCTGCTGGTGCCGACGCTCGGAAACATCCTCGGTCCCCTGCTGGTGTGGCTGATCAAGCGGAACGACAGCCCCTACGTCGATGCCCACGGCAAGGAATCGCTCAATTTCCAGATCTCGCTCTCGATCTACCTGCTGGCGGGCGGCGGCATCCTCACCGTGTTCGGATTCCTCCTGGGTTTCGTCATCTGCCTGGGCCCCCTCGTGGTGGCGATGATGGGAGTGGCGGTGTCGGCACTGGTCATCGTCGGGATCATCTACCAGATCGTCGGCTCCGTCCGCGCCAAGGAAGGGAATTTCCTGCGTTATCCGATGACGATTCGTTTTTTTCGCTGAAAGAAGGTCCGAAGTTGCTTGAGACCCGCGGAAAAATTCAGTAAATAGTTTTCCCATGTCCGAGGAATCCGATCCCACGCCGCCGCCCATGGATGACAATGCCTCCACGCCGCCCCCGCAGCCCGAGGACACGCCGCCGCCCATGGATTCCGCCACGCCGCCCGAATTCGGAGGCGGAGGACCAGTGGCTCCCGGCCAGGGCAAGCTTTCGGAGAAGGACGACAAGACCTTCGGAATGCTGGCTCACCTGCTGGGCATCTTCACCGCCTTCCTCGGGCCCCTCATCATCTGGTTGATCAAGAAGGAGGAGAGCCCCTTCGTCGATGACCAAGGCAAGGAAGCACTTAATTTCCAGATCGTGATGACGATCGGATACTTCGTCTCCAGTTTCCTGACGGGATTCTTCGGGATCGGCTGTCTCACCTACCTGGCTTTCCTGATCGCGAGCATCGTCTTCGGGATCATGGGAACGATGAAGGCCAACGAGGGCACCGCCTACCGCTATCCGTTCACGATCCGGATCATCAAGTGAGTGATCGCGTGGCGGGAGTCCTTGCTCGCATCTCGCGCTTGCAAAACGTCCGCTCCGGCGCTTTTTCCCCTCCATGCCTCGCAAGTCGGCCCTCGAGGGCCTGAATCCCGCTCAACGTGAAGCGGCCGCCCAACTCAGCGGCCCCGTCCTGATCCTTGCCGGTGCCGGCACGGGCAAGACGCGCGTGATCACCACGCGCATCGCCCACATGGTCGCGAGCAGGATCCCGGCGAGCCAGATCCTCGCGGTGACCTTCACCAACAAGGCGGCCACGGAGATGCGGGAACGCGTCGGCACCATGGTGCCCCAGCCGGCGGCCAAGGAACTGACGATCTCCACCTTCCACTCGCTCTGCGTCCGCATCCTGCGCACCTGCATCGACAAGCTGGGCTACAAGAAGAATTTCGCGATCTACACCCAGTCGGACCAGGTCGGCCTGCTGCGCAAGATCATCGTCCGCAAGGCCGGCAAGAACGAGAATCTCGACGCCAAGACGGCGCAGATGATGATCAGCACGGCCAAGAACAAGGGCATCCCCATCTCCGAACACGACGATGCGCTCATCACCGAGGTCTACCGCGCCTACCAGCGCGAACTGAAGCAGCTCAACGCGGTCGACTTCGACGATCTCCTCCTGCTCGCGGTGAAGGTGCTGGAGGAGCATCCCGACGCCCGGAAATTCTGGCAGCGGAAGTTCCGCTACCTGATGGTGGACGAATTCCAGGACACCAACAGCCTGCAGATGAACCTGCTGCGCCTGCTGGTGGGGCCAGAGCAGAACGTCTGCGTGGTCGGCGACGACGACCAGAGCATCTATGGCTGGCGCGGGGCGGAAATCTCGAACATCCTCGATTTCGAGCGCTTCTTCGCCAATCCCAAGGTGGTGAAGCTGGAGGAGAACTACCGCTCCACCAACACCATCCTCAACCTGGCCAACAGCCTCATCCGCCACAACCGGGATCGGCGGGAAAAGACGCTCTGGAGCAGCAAGGGCGAGGGCGGCAAGGTGCGGCTCGTCGCCATGCCGGACGCGGAGACCGAGGCGGAAATGATCGTCAACGAGATCATCGACACCAAGCGGGTCGATGGCCGGGAGTGGGACGAATACGCCATCCTCTTCCGCATGAACACCCAGTCGCGGATTTTCGAGGAACTGCTCCGGAGCAACGAGGTGCCCTACCGCATCATCGGAGGCCAGAGCTTCTACGAGCGCCGCGAGATCAAGGACCTGCTCGCCTACCTCTCGCTCTTCGTGCAGCCCGGCGACGACGTCAGCCTGCTGCGCGCCATCGGTTCCCCGCCGCGCGGCATCGGCGGCGGCACCATCGCGGCCGCCACCGAGTTCAGCATCGAGCGCCAGATCAGCATCCACGAGGCGCTCTGCGACCTGGAGTTCCAGGCCACGCTTTCGGGCAAGGCGCGCGGCGCGGTGAACCGGTTCACCGATTTCATCGACCGCTACCACGACTCGGCGATGACGGACTCGTGCAACTACGCCGCCATGACCGAGGCGATGATCGAGGAGATCGACTACTACGACTACCTCAAGCGCACCTGCAAGAACGCCGACGAAGCCAATGTCCGCATCCGCAACGTGCGGGAGATGATCGAGGCCATGTACACCCACATCGGCAAGCGGAAGAAGAACGGCCTGCGCGGCTACCTCGACAGCGTGGCCCTGATGCAGGACAAGGAGGACGAGGACAAGGAGAAGGGCTGGGGCGTTTCCCTGATCACCATGCACGCCGCCAAGGGGCTGGAATTCCCCGTCTGCTTCATCGTGGGCGTCGAGGAGGGCGTGCTGCCGCATTCCCGCTCCGTCGAGGAAGGCACCCGCGACGAGGAACGCCGGCTTTTCTACGTCGGCATCACCCGGGCCATGGAAGTCCTCACCATCACCTGGTGCCACAGTCGCAAGCGATACGGCGATCGCATGCCCTGCCAGAAGAGTTCGTTCTTCAAGGAACTGGACGACACCTACCTCGACATCGTCAACTACGAGGACCTCGCCGGCCAGCAGGCCTCGGACGACATAGCCGACGACTACTTCGAGCGAATGAAGGCGATGCTCGCGGGATAGGACCGCCTGGTTTGATGGGAATGGTTGCCGCAATCACAGCCGAGTCGGTCCAGAATTCAGCGGCAAAATTCGGGTTCACTTGCGTTCATTCGCGTTCTTGATCAGGCAGAGCCAGTCCCCTTGGTGGTCGTTTTTTGATCACTTGTGAACTCCGTCGTCCAGTCGCTCTTGGATTCCGGAAAAGCGCCGAGTATAGTGCCGCCGATGCACCCTCGCCGCCACGAATCCCGCCGCTCGTCCTTTCCCGGGAAGCTGTCGCTGCTCCTGATGGCGGGCCTCGCCCTTCCGCTCCAGGGGCAGGAAAAAGCCGAATCCGGCAACGGTTCCGAGGCCGCCCCGGCTCCGGAGGCCCGGGTCACGAAGATCGGCGAGCATCGCTACCGGCTCGGCGAGATCACCTTCGATTCCAAGGACCGCGAAATCCGGATTCCCGCCGTCGTGAACATGCGGGAGGGCGGCCCGATCGAATACCTCCTCGTCCATGAGAACGGGGCCGTTCACGAGGCCCTCCTGACCACCACCGTTCGCGGACTCGACCTGCAGATCGTCTTCAAGCTGCTCCGTTTCCAGTCGGGCGAGGGCGACCTCTTCGACACTTTCCTGCCCGAGGAGGAGCGGCGCCAGAAGATCGAGACCGGGGAGGGAAAGACCCAGCGAGGCGACGCCGTTTCCCTGGTGGTGGAAATCGAGAAGGAGGGAAAAACCCGCGAGCTGCCCGTCGCCGGCTGGATCCTCGACGCCGAGACCGGCAAGGCCATGACCGACGAGCCCTGGATCCTGACCGGCTCGCACTTCTACAACGGAAACTTCCTCGCGGACACCGAAGGTTCGCTGATCGGCGTCTACCTCGACCAGGTGGCCCTCCTGAACATGAGCCGCAAGGGCGCCGAGAACGACGAACGCTGGGGCGCCAACGCCGACGCCACCCCCGAAGTCGGCCGGAAGGTGACCCTGGTTCTCCGACCCGCCAAGTGAGCGAACCGACGGAGCGAGCCCGCCTTTGTCCCGGACATCCAGACTTTTCCCACCCCGCCCCTCCATGAAACACCCCCAACGTCTCCCTCTCCTCCTCACCGCGGTCGCCACCCTCGGGCTCGCCGGCAGCCTTTCCGCCCAGGAAACGCGTCCCGACACCCCCGGTGCCGATCGCAATCTCTCGCTGAAACTCGAGATCGAGCGCGCCATCGCCAAGGGCATCGACTGGTTGAAGAAAAACCAGGACGCCGAGACCGGAGCCTGGAGCGACAAGACCCACCCGGCCCTCTCGGCCCTGCCGGTGATGGCTCTGCTCGGTGATCCCAATCGGGAAGACCCGACCGTCCTCCCCCCCGAAGCCGAAAAGGCCTTCGCCTACATCGTCGGCACCCAGAAACCCGACGGCGGCCTCTACGGCAAGGGACTCGCCACCTACAACACCGCCCTCTCCGTCACCGCCCTGTCGCTGTCCGGGAAACAGGAATACCTGCCCGTGATCGCGAAAGCGCGCCGCCTGCTGGTGAACCAGCAACAGGATTTCGACAAGCGCGGCGTCAACGACAACCTCTTCGACGGCGGTGTCGGCTACGGTGGCAGCTACGCCCATTCCGACCTCTCCAATACCCACCTCGCCCTGGAGGCGCTCTACTATTCGAAGAAGGCCCTCGCCGACACCGAATACGACGAGACCGGCGAGTTCGACCTCGACTGGGAGGGCGCCATCGAGTTCGTCTCCCGCTGCCAGAACACCGAGGAAAGCGTCGAGAAACTCGGCGACTGGGCCGGCCTGCGCGCCGAGGACAAGGGAGGCTTCATCTACTTCCCCGGCGACACCAAGAGCGAGGAGATCGAACTCGACAACGGTCGCACCGCCCTGCGCTCCTACGGCAGCATGGGCTACGCCGGCCTCCTCAGTTTCATCTACGCGGAGATGTCCGAGAACGACCCGCGGGTCGTCGCCGCGCGCCAGTGGCTGAGCGCGAACTACACCCTGGAAGAGAACCCGGGCATGGAAGCCCAGGGACTTTTCTACTACTACCACACCATGGCCAAGGCCCTGGCCACCAGCCGCACCGGCAAACTCGAACTCGCCGGCGGAAAGAAAGCCGACTGGCGCGAAGACCTCGCCGTGGCGCTCTTCGATCACCAGCAACCCGACGGCTCGTGGATCAACAAGGGATCGAGCCGCTGGATGGAAGACGATCCCGCCCTGGTGACCGCCTACGCCCTGCTGGCGCTGGAGCACGTCTATCGCATGCTCTGAACCAGTCAATGTTGGGGCAGGTTTTCCACCTGCCTCAGCCTACCTCGGTCGATCTCGGGACGGCGGCTTCCTTCAAAGCCGCCCCACCATGGCCTCCGCCAGCACGATGTCGGCGGGAAAGGTGATCTTGGGATTGGGCGAATCGTTTTCCACCAGCCGAACCGGTTCGCCGATGGCCTGGACCGCCGACACCTCGTCGGTCACCAGGTCACCGGAATCCAGTACCTGCCGGTAGGCGCGTCGCAGCAGTTCCAGGTCGAACACCTGCGGGGTTTCCATCGCCCAGAGATGGTCGCGGGAAACACTCTCCGTCACTTCGCCCTCGCCGGTCGCCCGCTTCAGCGTGTCGGCCACGCGGTGCGCCAGCGCCGCCGCCCGGCATTTCTCCGCCGCGGCGACGCAGCGATCGATCGATCCCGGAGCCACCAGGGGTCGCGCACCATCGTGCACCGCCACGATCCGGGTGTCCGCGGGCAGCGCGTCGAGGCCCCGGCTCACGGAAAGGTGCCGCTCGGCGGC
>JAUIGT010000577.1 GCA_030432615.1 Verrucomicrobiia bacterium | reverse complement strand
TTCTCGGAAATGGTAGGAATCATCGCTTTCAGTTCGTCTTCTCCGTTTTCGCCGGGGACTTCCGGTTGAGCACTTCGTCCTTGAGGGAACCCACCAGGCCCATGATTTCCTGGATCAGGGACTCGTCCACCTTCAGTTCCTCGAGGGTACTCTGCAGGTTTTCCGCGACCGCCTGGAAGTCCTTCTCCTTCAGATCGAGATTCTTGTGGGCGGTGCGCATGTCCTCTCCCGTCCACGGTTTGGGCCCGCCGAAGGCCGCGGAGAGAAACTCTTTCTGCTTCCGGGTCTGAGCCTTCATGTTCACGTCCTCGAAGAAGAACGCGACCCGCTCGTCGGCGAGCATCTTCTCATAGAAAAGATCCACCGCGGCATCGATGGCTTCCTGGCCGCCGAGACGCGCGTAGATGCTGTTCGGATCGACTTCGCGATTCTCTTCGGCGGGGGCAAAGGAAAGCCCGAAAAGGAGGGTGGCAGTGGCGAGGGCGGTGGTCCAGAGGGTGGTGTTGGATTTCATGATCGATGTCGGTTTTTGAAAGGGTGGGCGAGATTCGTCCCATTGGCGGGAAAGTTGTATTTCGGATGCAACTATTGTCAATGCTCCAACCGAACGTGGTAGGGGCCGGTATCGCGCCAGCAGGAAATGCGGAGTTCCTCCGACGTTTCCCGATGACTTTGCGTGGCCGCCGTGAAGAATCGCGCTGGGAAAGGCAATCGAGGTTGCGTGACCAAAGCGGCGGCAGGGCATCATGCCGCAGGGGTCTCGGGGACTGTTTCCCCCGACCGGCTAAGAGACTGTTGAAAAAACCTGAAACGAAAAATTGTGGTTGTTTTTGGGATGGGAAAAGCGGCTTTGCCGGATGGGCTTTCGATCGACCCTGGCGGGCTGCGGCCCTTTTGTTCGCTGGCTTCGTTGCGATTCAGTCAGGTAGCTGGGCTACCTTCCTTCACCGCGCCTCGCCATCGATCAAAATGACTCGCAGTTTTTCATTCCATGATTTTTCAACAGTCTCCTAAGGCGGAATGGGCCTGCGCTCGGAATCCGCTCGCCACGCGGAACGGGTGCCCCTTTACTCCGGCGCCTCGTCGGCGTGTTTTCCACGACCGAATCGGATCCATTTCTCCAGTTCCACGGCGAGAAAAGCGAAGGCGGCGACAGCGGCGATGCGCGCCCATGTCGCCAAGTCCAAGGGCCTGGTGTAAAACAGTTGGTTCATCAGGGGCGTGTAGGTGAGCAGCAGCTGGAGCAGGATCATCGCCAGGACACCGATCAGGGCGAGGCGGTTCGTGAACAGGCCGATGGAGAAAAGGGACCGCTTGAGGGAACGGCAGCAGAAGAGGTAGGCGGCTTCGACCATCACGATCGTGTTCACCACCGCCGTCCTCGCCTCCTCGATGGTTTCTCCGGCTCGGTTGATCTCGTGATGATAGAGCCAGTAACCGCCCCCGATGATGATGAGGGAGATCAGCCCGGTCCGCATGAACAGCGGCAAGGTCAGGATGGGACGTCCCGGATCCCTGGGTTTCCGCTCCATGAGGCCGGTTTCCTTCGGTTCGAAGACCAGCATCAATCCCAGGAGCAGGGCGGTGGTCATGTTCACCCAGAGGATCTGGACCGGAACAACGGGCAGGCTGACTCCGAGGAGGATCGACATCAGGATGATCCCTCCCTCGCCGAGGTTGGTGGGCAGGGTCCAGACGATGAATTTCGTCAGGTTGTCGAAGACACCGCGCCCCTCCTCGACGGCGGCCTCGATCGACGCGAAATTGTCATCGGTCAGCACCATGTCCGCGGCTCCCTGGGCGACGTCGGTGCCGCTGATGCCCATGGCCACGCCGATGTCGGCCTGCTTTAGGGCGGGTGCATCGTTGACGCCATCGCCGGTCATGGCGACCACGTGTCTCCGGGATTGTAGAGCCCGCACGAGGCGTAGCTTCTGTTCGGGGGCCACCCGGGCGAACACCTCGGCCTTTTCCGCCACCTCGGGCAGGGAAGCATCGTCGAACTGTTCCAGCTCGGTGCCGGTGAGGGAATCGATGGCTGTCTCGTCATCCGCCAACCCGACCCGCGCGGCGATCGCCCGGGCGGTGGCCGCGTGATCGCCGGTGATCATCTTCACGGCGATGCCGGCCCGTCGGCAGTGGGAGACGGCTTCGATCGCTTCGGGGCGGGGTGGATCGAGCATGCCCTGAAATCCCAGGAAGGTGAGTCCGTCGCTGACGTGGTCGTGATCCAGGGTCTCCTGCTCGCGGGCGGTGTGGCGCCGCGCCATGGCGAGAATCCGGAGTCCCCGTGATGCCATTTCCTCGGCCGCTTTGAGAATAGCGGCCCGATCGATGGGAACGTGGCGGGCATTCTCGTCCGTCTGTTCAACGCATCGCTCGAGAAGGCGCTCCAGTGCGCCCACCTGGTAGATCACGTGGCCCGCGGGACCGCCTCCGTGAAGCGTGGCCCGAAACATGTGTTCCGACTCGAACGGGATCATGTCGAGCCGCGGGGCAGTCTCGGTGGTTTCCGCGTGCAGCAGACCCGCCTTGGCGCCGGCGACGAGGAGAGCCGCCTCGGTCGGGTCTCCGACCACGACGTGACGACCCTCTTCGATCGCCAGCTGGGAATCGTTGCAGAGAACGCCGGCGCGAAGGCATTCATCCAGGGCCGGATGATCCGAGAGGTTGATGGGGAGATCGAGGTGGGTGATCTCGCCTTGCGGATCGTAGCCTCCTCCAGTCAGTTGATACTTCCGACCTCCCGCCCAGATCTCCTGCACGGTCATCTCGTTCTTCGTCAGTGTTCCGGTCTTGTCCGTGCAGATGACGGTGGTGCTTCCCAACGTCTCCACGGCGGGAAGCTTGCGGATGATGGCACGGCGTTTCGCCATGCGATTCACCCCGATCGCGAGGACGATCGTGACCGCCGCCGGCAGTCCTTCGGGAATGGCGCCGACCGCGAGGGCGACCGAAGCCATGAACATGTCGAAGGCGGATTCGCCCCGCAGGACCCCGACGGCGAAGGTCAGCCCGGCGAGACCGAGCACGATCCAGAGGAGCAATTGGCTGAACTGCGCGATCTTGCGGGTGAGAGGAGTGGAGATCTCGGTGGCCTCCGCGATGAGCCAGGCGATGCGGCCGGTCTCGGTGCGATCCCCGATGGCCCAGACGAACCCCTCGGCCTGACCCGCGGTCACGAGCGTTCCGGCGTAGGCCTGGTTTTTCCGGTCGGCCAGGGCAATGTCATGGTCGAGTGGGTCCGAGTGCTTCGCCACGGGAAGGGATTCCCCGGTCAGGGCGGACTCGTCGCAGTGCAGGTTGTGAACATGAAAGAGCCGCAGGTCGGCGGGCACGCGATCCCCGGCCTCCAGGATGACGACATCGCCAGGGACCAACTCGGTGGAGGGAATGCGGCGCTTCTGCCCCTCCCTCCGAACCTTGGCCTCGGTCCGGACCATTCGTCCCAGGGCCGCCAGGGCCCGTTCCGCTTTTCCCTCCTGCAGGTAGCCGATCAGGGCGTTGACCAGAACCACGCCGAAGATGACACCGGAATCGACCCATTCGTGGAGGACGGCGGTGACCGCGCAGGCCACGAGAAGCAGGTAGACCAGCGGTTGGTGGAACTGGCGAAGGAATCGGCGCCACGGTGGCAATCCGCCCCGGGCGGTCACCGTGTTGGGGCCAAAACGTTTCTGGCGTGCGGCGGCCTCGGCGGTATCGAGACCCTGGCGGGCATCGGTGGCGAGAAGACGGGTGACCTCGGCGGCCTCCAGGTGGTGCCAGTCGATTTCCTCTGGGGTGGAGAGTGGCTCGGTGGGCATCGGGGAAAGCATCTCGGGATGGTCACCTCGT
>JAUIGT010000576.1 GCA_030432615.1 Verrucomicrobiia bacterium | reverse complement strand
ACCCTTCCGCGCCCCCCACCACACCATTTCCGATGCCGGCTTGCTCGGGGGCACCAGCAATCCCATTCCCGGCGAGGTCAGCCTCGCCCACAACGGGATCCTCTTTCTCGACGAGCTGCCCGAGTTCAAGCGCTCGACCCTCGAGGTGATGCGCCAGCCGCTCGAGGACGGCATCGTCACCATCTCGCGCGCCGCCGGCAAGTTCACCTTTCCCAGCCGCTTCATGCTGGTGGCGGCCATGAATCCCTGCCCCTGCGGCTACCTCGGCGATCCCAGGCGCGAGTGCCGCTGTTCACCGACCCAGATCGAGAAATACCGCCAGCGCATCAGCGGTCCCCTGCTCGACCGCATCGACCTGCACGTCGAGGTCCCGGCCGTCGATTACAAGGAACTCAAGGCCGACAGCGGCGGGGAATCCAGCGAGACAATCCGCGAGCGGGTCGAGGAAACCCGCGAGATCCAGTTGGAGCGCTTCACCTCCCATCCCGAGGTGACGACCAACGCCGGCATGACCAGCCGGCTCGTCCGCGAGCATTGCCAGCTCGACAAGCAGAGCGACGCCCTCCTGGAGCAGGCCATGAACGATCTCGATTTCTCCGCCCGCGCCCACGACCGCATCCTCAAGGTGGCCCGCACCCTCGCCGATCTCGACGGCGCCGCCCACATCCAGTCCCAGCACCTGCTGGAGGCCATCCAGTACCGCACCCTCGACCGCAACCTCTGGGCCTGAATAACCATGAGCGCATCCTAACGCGCAAAGCGCAGGCCTTGCCAAGTCGCGGGCATCGTGATTTCATCAGGGCCGCCCAAACGATCCCCACACCCCGAACCATTCCCCCCGTCATGCGGCACCCTTTCCTCCTCGCCCCCCTGGCCGGACTGGCCGGCCTGCTCACCGCGCTCCTGCCGCCGACCACCGGCCACGCCGAGCCGCGCACCTGGACCAGTTCCGACGGCCGCACCCTCGAGGGAGAAATCCTCGCGCTCGACGGCGACCAGGTCACCCTCAAAACCGATCGCGGCAACTTCGAGCTGCCGCTTTCCCGCCTCAGCGAGGCCGACCAGACCTGGGCCAGGGAGTGGAAGGAAAAGAAGATGGCCGGAGGTGACGGGGACGACGACACCTCCCCGGCCGGGAGCGCCGGCGGCGGCAGCAAGACGCCCGGCGATTTCGCGAACCTGAAGCTCGGCGAGTGGCCCAACTCCATCGCCGCCGATTTCGACGTCGATGCCATCGAGATCGTGAAGGAGGACAAGGAAGCCGGCGAATACATCTACCGCAGCCCGCACTTCGAATTCCGCAGCCCGCTGCGCCTCTCCAAGACCGTGGTCCTCGAGTTCTCCCGCATCTTCGAGGCCACTTTCCAGTTCGCCAAGGACATGCCCATCGGGCTGGCCCCCGAGCCCTGGGGCGACGGCTACTACCCCACCCAGCTCTACGCCTCCCGCGAGGACTACTACGCCGACGGCGGCATGCAGGGCTCCGGCGGCATGTTTTCCTATTCCTGGCGCGGCAACGAGATCCTCAAGAGCATCATCAAGGTGCCCCTGCCCAACCTCGGCGTCGAGTACACCGGCACCCGCTTCATCGTCGATCACGACAAGCAGAGCGACACCCTCATCCACGAGATCGCCCACCAGATGACCGGGCGCTGGCTGCCCCTGCTGCCCACCTGGTATACCGAGGGCCTCGCCGAGACCATTTCCACCCAGCGCTACGACAAGGGGCGCTTCACCATCACCTCCATGGACCGGTCCATCCGCGAGGACGTCACCCGCCGCACCGGCAACGACCGCGAGTTCGAGATGCTCAACCTCGAGCGACTCATGACCATCACCGGGCAGGAATGGGCCGAGGAACTCGCCTCCGGGACCGGCGGCCGCGTCAACTACCCCTCCGCCAACCTGCTCTTCTACTACTTCCTCCGGCTCGACGGCGAAGGCAACGGCGCCGCCCTGGTCGATTACATGAAAGCCGTCGCCGGCGGCATGAAGGAGGAGGAAGCCCGCGCCGAGATCCTCCTCAAGGGACGCGACTGGGAGCAGTTGCAGGAAGACGTCGCCGACGCCTGGCGCAGCGAGGGACTGCGACTGACATTTCGCTGATCCCCGCTTGAACCCGGGCCAAACCTCGCCCACCGATGCGGTAGCCGGAAAGCCATCCCCATTCGCCATCATGTCCGCCGAATACCATTCCCTCTCCCGTTCCCAGGTCCTCAGCGTCCGCGACGTCTCCGTCGTCCGCGACGGACGCGCCATCCTCGACAGCGTGAACTGGGAAGTCTTTCGCGGCGAACACTGGGCCGTCCTCGGTCCCAACGGCTCCGGCAAGACCTCCCTGCTCAACGTCATCCTCGGCTACCTCACCGCCACCACCGGCGAAGTGCTCCTGCGCGGCCGCGACGCCGGACCCGACATGCCCAACGAGGACTGGGACAACTGGCGCAAGCAGATCGGCTTCGTCTCCAGCAGCATCGCCAGCCTCATCGATCCCGACGAGACCGCCTTCGAGACCGTCCTCGCCGGCCGCCACGCCATGATCAACTACTGGCGCAAGCGCACCCCCGAGGAGGAAAAAGTCGCCGCCCACCAGATCCTCGACAAGATCGAGTGCAACCACCTCGCCAACCAGCCATGGCGATTCCTCTCCCAGGGCGAGCGCCAGCGCATCCTCATCGGCCGCGCCCTCATGTCGCCCGACCTCAAGCTGCTCGTCCTCGACGAGCCCTGCGCCGGGCTCGATCCCGTGGCCCGCGAGCATTTCATCACCTTCGTCGAGCGCCTCATCTCCAGGAAGCGCAACGCCCCCACCCTCCTGCTCGTCACCCACCACGTCGAGGAGATCATGACCGCCGTCACCCACGCCCTCGTGCTCAAGGATGGCAAGGTCCTCGCCAGCGGCGAGAAATCCCGCGCCCTGCGTTCCGCCAGCATGAGCGAAGCCTTCGGCGCCAGTCTCCTGCTCCGCCGCTACCACGGCCGCTACCGGATGTACTTCGGCGAAGACGGCGGCGGCGAGGTCGTGTGAAAGGTGGAATGGACCGTCCCTGAGGAGGGTCCTCCGGCTATTCCTGCGTTTCGGTAGCGGTGTCGCTTGGCTCCTCGGATTTGCCAGTCCAGTCCTCGAACAAGTCAGGATCAACCCTCGTCTCGAGGATCGACCATCGACCGTTCAGCGGCTCGATCGCGTCATTCCGAACGCGGAAGAACACTTTGTATTGTTTCCCCACCTCGATGCGCGGCCTACGGTGAATCTCCCAAACCAGGATCTCAGGACTGGCAAGATACTTGAGTTCATTCGTGCGCAGCAATTCGTACTCGGCGTATCGAAGGGAAAATTCTTTTTGATCCGGGAGTTCCCCTTTTACCACTTCGGCGATTCGGAACGTAAACGTCCGGAGTTGTGAACTCAGTCCAAATTCATGGCGGGGCTTCTCGTTCAGGGTGATCGAGACCACATCACACCACGCGATGAGGTCTGCTCGTTTTTCCTGCGATTCCTTCGATTCCGGAGGATAGCCCGACGCATGGGATCCCAGGATGGCTCCACCCATCAAAATAATCCCCGATGCCAGATTTCTGATTCGTCGATGTCGCATCGATTCCGAGGGTTGCTCCGCAGGCGAAAGTCAAAGAACTCTGCCAATAGCCCCAAAAGAGGCGCGAAAGCGCAAGAATACCCAGAGAGGGAACAGGTGGCAAGAACCGTTCACGAGGAGAAGTCTGCAAGCGATCGCCCAGTTCGCCGTATCACACCCTTTCCGATCGGAACCCAAATTCAGGCGCGAGCACAACTCCGGAAACGCCTTCCAGACAAGTTTCGTCCAGATTCCTCGCCCC
>JAUIGT010000575.1 GCA_030432615.1 Verrucomicrobiia bacterium | reverse complement strand
GACGCATCCGGACAATCGTCCCTTCGCCCGGGCCGCGGTCAATCGAGCGTGGGCCCTCCTGTTCGGGCGCCCGATGGTGGCGCCGATCGACGACATCCCGCTTGAGGCCACCGACCTGCCCCCCGGAATGGAGGCGCTCGCCGAGGATCTTATCGCGCACGACTTCGACTTCCGCCGCCTGCTCCGCGTCATTGCCGCGACCCGGCCTTTCCAACTCGACAGTCGTTCCGCCGATCCCGAACGACCAGTGACGGTGGAACAGGAACGGCACTGGGCCGCCTTTCCCCTCACCCGCCTTCGCCCCGAGCAGGTCGCCGGCAGCGTGGTCCAGGCCGCCTATCTCGACACCATCGATGACGCCGCGCCATTCGTGATGCGGTTGGCGAAATTCGGTCAGCGAAACGATTTTGTGACCCGCTATGGCGACCCGGGCGATAACGAATTCGCCGAACAGAGCGGCACCATACCGCAGCGGCTCCTGATGATGAACGGCAAGATGGTCCGCGAACGCATCGATCCCAAGAGTCCCAACAACGCCGTCAACCGTATCGCCGGCCTCGCGCCCGATCCCGCCACCGCCATCGAAACCGCCTTTCTCTGCGCCTTCACCCGTCGCCCGACCGAGGCGGAGACGAGCCATTTCACCGACCAGCTCGAAGCCGCTGAAGGCAACGAGCGAAAGCGCGTCCTGCAGGATCTCTACTGGTCCCTGTTCAATGCCACGGAGTTTTCCTGGAATCACTGAAGCGATCGAACCTCTCCGCCATGCACTTCCCCTCCCCGACTCAAGGCGCCTGCGGCACCGCCGCCCACTGGAACCGTCGCACGCTCCTGAAAGCGGCCGGTCTTTCCGGACTCGGCTGGCTGACGCCGCTGGCCGACGCCCTCTCGCTGCAGAGTGAAAAGGGCCGCGGCCGCCCGCGCTCGGTCATCGTGCTCTGGCTCCAGGGCGGCGCCAGTCAGCTGGAAACCTTCGATCCCCACCCCGATTCGCCGGTCGCCTACGGAGCCAGGGCCATCGACACCGCCCTCCCCGGCGTGAAACTGGGGGAATCCCTCGTCCAGACGGCGGAGTTGCTCCCCAAGATGACCCTGGTTCGCTCGGTGGTCGGGTCGGAGGGCGATCACGAACGCGCCGTCTACCTCGGACGCACCGGCTACCGCATCGATCCTTCGCTGGTTCACCCGTCGCTCGGCGCCGTCGTCTGTCACGAGCTTCCCGACAACGGGCTCGACATTCCCAACCACATCTCCATTCTCCCGTCCCAGTGGCCGGCACCCAAAGGCGGTCACCTTGGCCCGCGCTACGACGCCTTCCAAATCGGGGATCCGACCCAACCGATCCCCGATGTCGAGGCTCACGTGAATGCCGAGCGGCTGGCTCGGCGGCGCGATCAGCTCGATGTGCTGGAGCAATCCTTCGGCCGCGGCCGCGCGTCCGACCTCGACAGCGAGCGAACCCAGCATCGCGATCTGATGCGCCAGGCGCGTCGAATGATGTCGAGCGAACAACTGGCGGCCTTCGACGTCAACCAGGCCACCGGCGCAGAGCGCGAAGCCTACGGCGACACGCCCTTCGGTCGAGGCTGTCTCGCGGCGGCCCGGCTCATCGAGGTCGGCGTCCGTTGCGTCGAGGTGACGCTGAACGGCTGGGACACCCACGTGAACAATCACGAGCAGCAGAACGCCCGCGCCGCCATCCTCGACACCGCCATGGCGGCGCTGATTCGCGACCTGGAATCGCGCGACCTGCTCGACGAAACCGTCGTCGTCTGCGCCAGCGAATTCGGCCGGACGCCGAAACTGAACCCCGTCGAGGGCCGGGATCACTGGCCGCACGCCTTCAGCTTCGCCTTCGCCGGCGGAGGCTTTCGCCGGGGCCACGTTCATGGCTCCACCGATCCCAGCGGAGAGAAAGAGGCGCCGGAATCGCCGGTCAAGGTGGCCGACATCCACGCCACCATCCAGCACGCCCTGGGCATCGATCCCTACTACGAGATGATGACCTCGGCCAACCGACCGATCGCCTTCAGCGACGGCGCCGTCCGCAAGGAATTCCTGGAGGGCTGAAGCAAACGCCGCGTTCCAGTCAAGCGACCGCGGCGGCTTCCTTCTCCGCATTTTCCTCGTCGCCGCCGGCCACTTTCCAGCCGTAGTCGAGGTCGCCGGGCAACTCGCAGATCTCCTCGCAGGCCGCGAGGAGGTCGTCGAAATTGTTCCCGTAGACGTTCCCGATCAAGAGATCGGTCAACTTCGGCCGCAACTCGGGATTGCGCTTGATCAGTTTCCCGAAGTTGAAGTCCTCGTCGTAGAAGGCGTAGACGATCTTGCGCATCATCTCCATGCCCCAGCAGACCTGCTTGCCGTAATCCGCGAATCGCTCGGCGCGCACGTCGCCGGCGGCAAGCGCCTCGTCGATGGCGTCGGCGGCGAGTTCGCCGGACTTCAGTGCCAGGAACACGCCCGAGGAAAAGACGGGATCGAGAAAACCGAAGGCGTCGCCGACCAGGACGACTCCGTCGTCGGCGCAATAGCGGGAGCGGTAGCTGTATTCGCCGGTCACCCAGTACTCACCGACCTGTTTCGCCGGGGCGAGGTGCTGGGCGATCCACGCGTTCTCCGGAATCTCCCGAGCCATGATCTCGCCCGGATCGCGTACACCGTCGCGGTAGAGATAGTCGCGCTCGGCGACCACCCCGACACTGACGCGGTTGTCGCGCATCGGGATGTACCAGAACCACCCCTTGTCGGGCAGGTAGGCCACGGTGGTGGACCCGGCGTCGAGACCCGGATCGCGCACCGCGTCCTCGTAGTAGGTCCAGATGGCCACCTTGTTGAGCATGGGATCGCGCTGGCGCCACTTGTTCTTGGCGATCATGAGGGCGTCGCGCCCGGTCGCATCCACCGTCACCGGGGCATACCAGGTATCGACCTCACCCTCTTTGGTCCGGGACTTGACCCCCTTGACCGCGCCGGTCTGCTCGTCGCGAATGACGTCCAGCACTTTCGTTTCCTCGATCACCACGGCGCCCTTCTCCCGCGCCTTGTCGACGAGCATCTGGTCGAAGACACTGCGCTCCACCTGCCAAGTGGTTGCGGACGGGTGATCGTAGTGCTGGAAAAAATAAAACGGCTTGGAAACCGAACCGTTGGTGGAGACGAACTGGACAGAATGCTTCTGGGTGAAACCGATCTCGTCCATTTTCTCCGCCAGGCCCAGGCGGTTCAGCGTGTGCCAGCAGAAGGGCATCATCGATTCGCCGATGTGGTAGCGGGGAAACTTTTCCTTTTCCAACACCAGCACCCGCCGGCCTTTCTCCGCCAGCAGGGCGGCCGTGGTGGCTCCGGAAGGCCCGGCGCCAATGACGATGGCGTCCCAGGGCTTGTCGTATTCGGTCGGATCGAGGGTTTTCACGGCGAATCGGGGGCTAATGGTTTTGTGGAAGATATCAGTTTATCTTATTTACGCCACCGATCCAGCGTTCGGACTCATCACTTCTAGGCAAAATTTCCACGATGTCGGCGATGGCGAGGCCGTCGTCGTCCACCAGTTGGTTGCAGCGCCCGTAGAGCGTGGTGCCCGCTTCCTGGCGGAGGGTGCGAATCATGAGTTCATCGGCCGGCACCGAGAAAAAGGCCGCCGGACTCCCGTGATGGGGCACGCCGTACTCCCCGAGAATGGCGCCGAGGGGAATGCGTCCCTCGACCACGGTTTGCCGCACATCCTCAGGAAGGGAACCGAGATGAATCCCGATGGCGCCGAATTCCACCGGCACGTCGGAGGCCGCCGCGTGCAAGGTCACCATCCGCATGAGGTAGTCGTCGGAGAGAATCTTCTCGTGGACCTCG
>JAUIGT010000574.1 GCA_030432615.1 Verrucomicrobiia bacterium | reverse complement strand
GAGATCCCTCGGCTCGTTCCTCGCTCGGGATGACATGGAAAGGGTGGGCGGTCGGAAGGGAGCGCAAACAGGTTCTTCGATGGCTGAACTCTTCTCCAAAAACTTACTTCGCTTGTCATCCCGAGCGAGCCCGCGAGCCGAGGGATCTCCCGCATGCAAGAACAAGGTGCCTTCGTCCTCGGCGCCAGACTCCGCTCCCGCCACGCCCGCAACAGCGCGAGCACCAGGCGAAGTCTATTCCGCCGCCCAACCCTTGAAAACCTTCCCTTCCTCGGGATGACATGAAACGAAGACAAACGATATGAGTGCAGAAAACGTTTCCGTAGCAAAGACCGATCCGGCCTCGGTCAGGCGGGTGGTGGTCGCCAGTTTCGTCGGCACCACGATCGAGTGGTATGACTTCTTCCTCTACGGGACGGCGGCGGCGCTGGTGTTCGGCGAGTTGTTCTTTCATTCCGAGTCGGAATTCGTCGGGCGGATGGCCGCCTACGCTTCCTTCGCGATCGGCTTTTTCGCCCGACCGCTGGGCGGGGTGGTGTTCGGCCATTTCGGAGACCGGATCGGGCGGAAGGCGATGCTGGTGACGACGCTCATGATGATGGGCGTGGCGACCTTCCTGATCGGGGTGCTGCCGACCTACGAGACGGCGGGAATCATCGCACCCATCCTGCTGGTGCTGCTGCGGATCGTGCAGGGATTCGGGGTCGGCGGGGAATGGGGTGGCGCGGTGTTGATGGCTGTCGAACACGGTCACGAGGGACGGCGCGGTTTCTACGGAAGCTGCGTGCAGATGGGCGTGCCGGTCGGATTGTTGCTGTCGGTGGGCGTCTACGCGCTCGTGTCGCGAATGCCGGACGAGGCGTTCCTGAGCTGGGGTTGGCGGGTTCCTTTCCTGCTGGGCGGCTTGCTTCTGGCGATCGGGATGTTCATCCGGCTGCGCATCCTGGAAAGCCCGCTCTTCGCCGAAGCGCAGCGGAAGGAGGGAGTGAGCAAGCTGCCGGTGGTCGAGGTGTTTCGGAAACATCCTCGCAACGTGTTTCTCGCCATGGGCGCACGATTCGCGGAGAACGCTTGTTTCTACCTGTTCAGCGTATTCGTGCTCTCCTACGCGGTGGATCAGCTCGGCTTGGCGAAACAGACGGTGCTCTGGGGCGTGTGGATCGCGGCGGTGGTGCAGATCTTCGCCATCCCCGGATTCGGCCTGCTTTCGGACCTGGTCGGACGGCGGCCGGTCTACCTCGGTGGAGCCATTTTCATCGCCCTGTTCGCGTTTCCTTTCTTCTGGCTGGTGGAGACGAAGGTGACCGGGCTGGTCTGGCTGGCGATCGTGCTGGGGTTGGTCGGTCACGCCGCGATGTACGGACCCCAGGCGGCGTTCTTCTCCGAACTGTTCGGGACTCGGGTTCGCTACAGCGGGGCCTCGATCGGCTACCAGTTGGCCTCGCCATTCGCGGGCGGGCTGGCGCCGATGATCGCCACGGCGCTCCTGCAGTGGTCGGGCGACCGTTCCTGGTCGGTCTCGCTCTACCTTGTCGCCACCGCGCTGGTGACCCTCGTCGCCATCTGGCTGGCGGCGGAGACGTTTCGAAATCGGCTTTCGTCGGAGTAGGGAACAAGCGATGAGTAAGTGGCAAGTAGTGAGCAGTGACTGCTAACTCATCACTATTCACTCATCAACCGCTCCCCCCAGGGCCTTCACCAGGGCGATCGAGGCGAGATAGCGGGCGGCGCGGAAGCGGACGAGCAGTCGCTTGGCATCGAGATCGGTGCGCTGGGCATCGACGACTTCGAAGTAGGCGACGACACCGGCGTCGAAGCGACGCTGGGACAGTTCCACGGTTCGCTCGGCCGCGGAGACGGTTCGCTCCTGGGCGGCGATGCGTTCCTCCAGCTTGCGGATGGCGGTGAGCGCGTTCTCCACCTCGCCGACGGCGTCGAGCACGGTCTGACGATAGCGGGCGACGGTCTCGTCGTAGCGAGCTTCGGCGCGTTGCAGTTCCGCCTGGTTGCGGCCGGCATCGAAGATCGGGAGGGACACTTCGGGCCCGAGGCCCCAGGTGCGACTGGCGTAGTCGAAGAGGCGAGCGCTGCCACCGCTCTCGATGCCGGCCGTGGCGCTGAAGCGGACGGACGGGAAGAACGCGGCCTTGGCGATTCCGATGCGGGCATTCTCGGCCATCATGGTGCGCTCGGCGGCGGCAACATCGGGTCGGCGCTCGAGCAGGTCGGTCGGTGGCGACACCGAGAGAGCGGGCGGCTTCCCGGTGAGCGGACGGGATGGCAGCGCGAAGTCGGAGGCCGGCTCGCCCACGAGAACAGCGATGGCGTGCTCGACCTCGTCGCGGCTCTGGCGGAGACCGATGAGGTCGCCCTCGGTCGAGGCGAGTTCGGTTTCGGCCCGGGACACGGCCACTTCGTCGGTATCGCCGGCATCGAAGCGCTTGCGGTTCAGGTCGAGTGCCTTCCGGCGGAGATCCACGGCTTCCTCGTAGAGATCGATCTCGCTGTCGTAGCCGCGCAGGGTGAAGTACTGGGCCGCCAGCTCGCTCTGGACCGACAATTCCAGTTGGCGGAGGGTCGCCTCGCCCGCCAGGGTCTCGGCCTCGGCTGCTTGAATGGCGCGGCGGAGTTCGCCCCAGAAATCGACCTCGTAGCTCAACACCAGGGGAAGGGATATGTTGGTGGTGGTGACGCCGGTGAGGTTGCTCGCGCTGTTGCTGATGGTGCCGGAACGCCGCTGCCGATAGGTCGATGGGCTGAAATCGACGGCGGGAAACCAGGCGGACCGGGCGCCGGCGGAGATGGCCCGGGCCTGCTCGACCCGCGCGAAGGCGGCGGCCAGATCCTGGTTGTCGTGGAGAGCCTTGGAGACGAGTTCGTCGAGGCGATTGCTGTCGAAGCGCTTCCACCAGTCTCCGCGGGGTTCGTCGTCACGGGGCGCGGCCACTTTCCAACCCTCGGGAGCGGAGAAATCCTCGGGCAACTGGGCGGAAACGTCCGACCGCTGGTAGTCGGGCCCCACCATGCACCCGTGGAAGGTCAGGGCACAGGCGGCGAGGGCGAGACCGGACAGGCGCCGGCCCGCCGATGGAAAAGTCGGGAGCATTGATTCGTGTTTCGGGAACCGAGAACAAGCCGGGGATCGGTCCCCGGTCAAGCGGAGGCGTCGGATTTTTCGACTTCTTCGAGCGCCGCTTCAAGTCGCCTGCGCTGCGTGTCGGGACTGGAGGTGCGGCGGGCGATGAGCCGATAGGCCAGGGGCACGACCACGAGGGTGAAGATCCCGGCGACAGCGACGCCGAAGAGAATCACGGTGCCGATGACGATGCGCGTCTCGGCGCCTGCGCCCGAGGTGATGATGAGGGGCAGGGAACCCATCACCGTGGTGAGGCCGGTCATGACGATGGGGCGGAGCCGGCGGACGGCGCCGTCCAGCACCGCGCTGTCGAAGTCCTGCCCCTGGTCGCGTAGCTGATTGATGAACTCGACGATGAGAATCCCGTTCTTCGCCGCCAGCCCGATCAGCATGATGGTGCCGATCTGGGTGTAGATGTTCTGCGCCTGCCCGGTCAGCCAGAGCCCCAGGAAACCGCCCGCGACCGCCACGGGGACCGTCAGCATGATGGTCAGCGGATGCACGAAGCTCTCGAACTGGGCCGAGAGCACCAGGAAGACGACCACGAGGGCGAGGAGGAAGACGAAGGCGGCGGAACTTCCGGATTCCCTGAGGTCGAGCGATTCTCCCTTGTAGCTGATGACCGCCTTGTCCGGGACCACCCGGGCGGCGGCCTCGTCGAGCCAGGCGAGGGCTTCGCTGAGCCGGTAGCCATCGGCGAGATTGGACTCGATGGTGA
>JAUIGT010000573.1 GCA_030432615.1 Verrucomicrobiia bacterium | reverse complement strand
TTGCCGCTCACCCGCCTGCCCGAGCAACAGGTCCGCCGCCCCGAATCCTCGCCGGAACTCCGCGCTCCGCTGGAAGGCAAACGCGCGGCCGTGATCTGCGAGAACGGGACACTCGCCGCGCTCGTCGTCCACCTCTGCCGCGGTTGGCGGATGGAGGCCCATGCCATTCCCCGCATGGAGACGGAGATCATCGAAAAGGTGATCACCTGGCGGCCCGATGTCGTCATCATCGATCCCAAGCTCCAGGATCGCGACCGGCTCCGCCTGCTCGCGTCGAAACTGGAGGCGGCCGGCATCCCCTGGGTCGTGCTCCAGAGCATCGGCGAGGAGAAGGCCGCCTCGGTGATGGGAAACGGGCAGGCGCGGGCGCGTTTCATTTTCAAGCCCGTCAATCCGCTGAAGCTGATCGCCGCTCTCGTGGAACTGCTCGCTCCCGACGGGGCCCGGCGTCTCCAGGCCGCGCTTTCGCAGAATCCCGATCTTTCCGCGGCAGCCGTCGAATCGGGCCCCTTCTCCGAACGTTTCCCCGCCCGCATCCTCATCGTCGAGGACGTGCCCATGAACCAGAAGATCGTCGGCATGGTGCTGAAGAAGCTCGGCTATCGCTCGGTGACCTTCGCCGAGAACGGCCGCGAGGGAGTCGATGCCGTGATCAACGGCGGGATCGATCTCATCTTCATGGACCTGCAGATGCCGGTGATGGGCGGGATCGAGGCCACCCAGATCATTCGCGACACCCACAGTCTGCCGCGGCAACCCGTCATCATCGCCCTCACCGGGCACGCGCTCTCCGGGGTCAAGGAATCCTGCCTCGAAGCCGGGATGGACGGCTACCTCACCAAGCCGGTGAGCATCGACGACGTGAAGGGCGCCATCGAGGAGTCCCACCGCCTCATCGGCGGCCAGCGCCAGGTCTCCCCCGCAAGCGCAACGACTTGAGGCCCGGAGGGGCGAACTTCGTTTTTTGCCCGCGGCAACTCGTGATCCGCCGGATTCCGCCAGCGGAGGGGACCGAGTGCCGTTCACCCATTTCCGAAATCGCGTCCGGCTTTGACTTCGGGACGTTACCGGCTTTCTTTCCGGTTCCCGCTACACTCATCGTTTCCTGTTCAAACCGAACCCCAAGAAAGCCATGGCAACCGAAGACCTGAAGATCACCGCCTACCTGAAAACCTATTGTGGATGGAGCGAAGGAGTCCGCGCCATCTTCCGCAAGTACGACATCGACTACGAAGAGAAGGACATCATCGCCAATCCCGCCTTCCGTTGGGAGATGGAACAGAAGAGCGGCCAGCCCCTCTCTCCCTGCGTCGAAGTGAACGGCACCATGCTTGCCGATGTTTCCGGCGAAGAAGTCGAGCACTGGATGATCGAGCAGGGCCTGCTGCAGAGGAGCGAAGCCCAGCCCGACGCTCCCATCGATTCCGCCTGCTCGGACGAGCAGCACGCCGCGATGGCCGCCGAGGCGCTGCGCCAGCAGGGCGGCGAGAGCGGCTCCATCCGCTTCGTCGACAACTGAAGAGCAGCATTCGGACCCCTGACCCGCGCCGACTTTCAGCCGACCGGAAATTCCATGAATTCCACAGCTGAAAATCGGCGTCCGTCAGCGGTTCGGCATTGATTCGCGGTCCAAATCCTCCAAGCTGGTTCCCCATGAAGAAAGCTCTCGGCCGCGGACTCGATGCGCTGATCAAAGCTCCCTCCAACGTCACCGTCAACGAGGCCCGGAAGGGAGCGGGGGAAGCCGTCGACCCCGCGACCGGGGAGATCGTGCGCCGCGTGGAGATCGATCTCGTCGGTCCCTCTCCGTTCCAGCCACGGAAGAAGTTCAACGAGGAGCATCTCAACGAACTCGTCGAGTCGATCCGCGAGCACGGAGTCATCCAGCCGCTCATCGTCCGGCAAGCCGGGAAGAATCTCGAACTGATCGCTGGCGAACGCCGCTGGCGCGCCTGCCAGCGCCTGGAACTCGAAAAGGTGCCCGTCATCGTGCGCGAGGCGACCGACAGGGACGTCGTCGAGATGGCGCTGATCGAGAACCTCCAGCGCGAGGACCTCAATCCCATCGAGGAAGCCGAGGCCTACGCTCGACTCGCCCGGGAGTTCGGCCTCAAGCAGGACGAGATCGCCCAGCGGGTCGGCAAGAATCGCGCCACCGTGTCCAACACCATCCGCCTGCTCGACCTCGAGATCGGCGTCCGCGACCTCGTCGCCCAGAACCTCCTCACCACCGGCCACGCCAAGGCCCTGCTCGGGATCAAGGGCAAGGCCGAGCAGAAGATGATCGCCGACATGGTGCTCAAGAAGCAGCTCAATGTCCGGGCCACGGAGAAACTCGTTTCCGAACACATCAACGGACGCACCACCAGCACCAAGAAATCGTCGTCGAGCAAGCTTCCCAAGCAGGTGGAATCCTACGTGCGCGACATCGAGGATCGGCTTCGCAGCCGCTTCGCGACCAACATTCACGTCAACCACGGCGAGAAGAAGGGCAAGATCGAGATCGAGTACTTCGGCAACGACGACCTCGGTCGCATCCTCGAACTGCTCGGCATTCCGGTGGAATGAGAGCGTCCCCCGGCAAGCTCGCGGTCTCCGGCCTGCTGGCGCTGACCGCTTTTCTCCACGGCTGCGCCCCCTCCGGCCCGGCCTATGACGAGTCGTCCGCCATCTGGAACCAGTTCGACGGCGAAAAGGCCCTCGCCCATGTGGCGACCATCGTCGAGATGGGTCCGCGACCGCCGGGGTCCGAAGCGATCGAGACCAGCCGTGTCTATATCGAGGAACAACTCCGCGCCCTCGGCTGGCAGGTTCGCCGCCAGGCCTTCGAAAAGAAAACGCCGATCGGGAAGGTCGAATTCGTCAACCTCCGCGCCCGCTTCGCGCCGAAGGATTCCGACAAGCTCTGGAATCGGGGAGTCCGGGTGCTGCTCTGTTCCCACTACGACACCAAGCTCTACCGCGACCTCGTCTTCGTGGGCACCAACGATCCCGGCTCCAGCATGGGCGCCCTGCTCGAGGCCGCCCGCGTGCTCGCCAACCGCCCGGGGCTCGCGGCCGAGATCGAACTCGCCTTTTTCGACGGCGAGGAAGCCTTCGGGCCCAACATCACCCCCACCGACGGACTCTACGGGAGCATCTACTACGCCGGGGAAATGCTGCAGATGAAACCCGCCCAACGCCCCCGCTACGGTGTGCTGCTGGACATGGTCGGCGACCGTGATCTCAAAGTCGACATCGCCGCCAAGCTTCCGCCCTTGAACCTGCGCGATCTCAAGGACGTTCCCGTCGATACCGAGGCCGTCACCGAGATCCGGGAGCGCGTGACCCGGCAATGCCTCGACGCCGCCGAGGATGCCGGGCATCGGCGTTATTTCGGCGTCACTTCCAGCTACATCACCGACGATCACGTCCCCCTCAACCAGGTCGCCGGGATCCCAACGATCGACCTCATCGATTTCGACTACGACTACTGGCACACCCCCAGCGACACCCTCGACAAGCTCAGCGCCGAGAGCCTCGATATCGTCGGGGAAACGACGCTGCTGCTGATCGAGAAATACCTGATGGCTGACTGAATCGCGGGCGGTCGCGTCTTCACATCAGGATCTCGGTCGCCACCGAGCCCGAAACCTCGGTCAGCCTCATGTCGCGCCCGGCATGGCGAAAGGTCAGCCGTTCGTGATCGAGTCCGAGGAGATGCAGCACCGTGGCGTGCCAGTCGTGCAGGTGCATCCTTCCCTCCACCGCTTCATAGCCGAGTTCATCGGTGGCTCCGTGGGAGAATCCCCCTTTCACTCCCCCGCCCGCCATCCACAAGGTGTAGCCGCGATGATTGTGATCACGCCCGTCTCCGTTGGGCGAAT
>JAUIGT010000036.1 GCA_030432615.1 Verrucomicrobiia bacterium | reverse complement strand
GCCGGCGCCATGATCCTCAGCATGTCTTCGTGCCGGCAATCCGAAGCCGACGCGCTCGTCGTCGGCATGGAAATGGCCTACCCGCCCTTCGAGATGCGTGGCACCGACAACCAACCGGACGGTATCAGCGTGCGCATGGCGGAAAGCCTTGCTGACCACCTCGGACGACCGCTGAAGCTCGAGGACGTCGCCTGGGACGGAATCATCCCCGCGCTCCAGAGTGGCAAGATCGATCTCATCATCTCCTCGATGACCCGCACCGAGGAACGGGCCCAGGCCATCGATTTCTCCGACGGCTACGTCACCAACGGCCTCTGCATGCTGGTGCGGAAGGATTCGGAGATCGAAAGCGTCGAGGATCTCCAGGAAAGCAACCGGCGGGTCGCGGTGAAGCTTGGCACCACCGGCCATATCTGGGCCGAGGGCCACCTCGAAGGCATCGAACTGGTCGTGCTCGACGAGGCCAGCACCTGCGCCCTCGAGGTCGCGCAGGGAAAGGCCGATGCCTTCATCTACGACCAGATCTCCGTCTACAAGCAGTGGAAGACCCACCGCGACACCACCCGCCCCATCCTCCAGCCCATCCGCGAGGAAACCTGGGCCATCGGCCTCCGCAAGCGCGACGACGAATTGAGGGAAAAGGTCAACGCCTGGCTGGCGGAGTTCCGGGCCGCCGGGAAATTCGACGAACTGGCCGAACGCTACATGGCCGAGGAGAAAGCCGCCTTCGAGGAAAAGGGCGTGCCGTTCATTTTTCACTGAGGCGATTCCGGAGGGGCAAGCTCCGTCCTGCCCTGTTGAAGCGGAGAAAACCAATGATCGAATGTGCCAAGACGGAGCCTGTCCCTCCAGATGGTAGGCACCGCGCGTTTCCTCTTGTGACCGGGCGGGTTCCGGCCTAAAGCCTGTTTCGTGCGACGCTTCGTCAACATCTCCGTCACCGCCATCCTCGGGGCGACGTTCTGCTTCTTCTTCTACGTCCTCCTGTGGCACGACTACCGCTGGGAAGCGATCGCGCCCTTCGCCGGCAACCTGTTCGCCGGGTGGGGCATGACCATTGCCGTCTCCGCGTCGGCCCTCTTCCTCAGCACCCTCATCGGTGCCGGGCTCACCGCCGGGCAGCTCGCCACCTTCGCGCCGGCCCGCTGGCTCGCCCGCGGTTACGTCGAACTCGTCCGCGGCACCCCGCTGCTCACCCAGATTCTCATCGGCTACTACCTCGTGGCCCCGGCGCTGCACTGGGAGAACAAGTTCACCGTCGGTTTCGTCATCCTGGCCGCCTTCGCCGGCGCCTACCTTTCCGAGATCTTCCGCGCCGGCATTCTCTCCATTCCCCGATCACAGTGGGAGTCGGCCCGGGCCATCGGCCTCACCGGCGCCCAGACCTACCGCTTCGTCGTTATTCCCCAGGCCATCCGCCGCGTCCTTCCCGCCACCGCGGGTCAATTCGCCAATCTCATCAAGGATTCGTCGCTGCTCTACGTCATCGGCCTCGGCGAGTTCACCATGCAGGCCCGCCAGGCCAACGCCCAGACCTACGCCACCTTCGAGAGCTACCTGCCGCTGGCGATCGGCTACCTCGCCCGCACGCTTCCCATTTCCTTCGCCAGTCGCTGGATGGAGAACCGCACCCGATATGAACATTGAGCTGACCGGCCTCACGCGCCGTTACGGCGATGCCCACGCCCTGCGCGAGGTGAACTACCGCGTGCCGGAAGGCGTGCGCGTGCTCGGGTTGATCGGACCGTCGGGCGGGGGAAAGTCCACCCTGCTCCGGCTCCTCGGCGGTCTCGATGTGCCGGACGCCGGCGAGATTCGCTTCGATTCCACCCTGTTGAGTCGTGAGGACAACCCTCTCCGGTCGCACCGGCGGCGCATCGGCTTCCTCTTCCAGGCCTTCAACCTTTTCCCCCACCTCACCGCGCTGGAGAACGTCACCCTGCCGCTGAGGGAGGTGCACGGAAAACCGCCCGGCGAGTCCGAGAAGATCGCGCGCGATTGCCTCGACCGATTCCGCCTCGCCGACCACGCCGGGAAACGTCCCGCCGAACTCTCCGGAGGTCAGCAGCAGCGTGTCGCCCTGGCCCGCGCCCTCGCCCACCAGCCGAAGCTCCTCATTCTCGATGAACCCACCTCGGCGCTGGATCCCGAGATGACCGCCGAGGTTCTCGACGTCATCGCCGAACTCTGCCGCGAAGGGCAGGAAATCGTCCTCTCCACCCACGAGATGGGTTTCGCCCGTGCCGTGGCCGACGAGGTGGTCTTCCTCGCCGACGGACAGGTGATCGAGCACGGACCACCCGCGCAACTGTTCGACCGACCTGAATCCGCGGCGGTCGAGAAATTCCTCGGGCGCGTGATGCGCTACTGAAAGCCGGGGAATCAGGCTCAGGAGGCGAGCCCGTCGTCCTGCTTGTCGGCGACCGCCTGGGCTAGCACGTCGAGGTGCATCCGGGTCGCCGCGAGAGCGACGATCAGGTCCTGCAAGGTCGCGCCGACATCGCCGCCCGGGACACCCTGGCGGGATTCCACCCGATCGACGGCGTTGGTGAAGGACTCGGTCAATTGAATGATCTTGGCGTTCCGATCCTTGGACTCGTCCTGGAGCGCGCGGCGGATGCCGTCGGCCTCGTAGCGGAACTTCTGCTCCAGGCGATCGAGGCGCTGGCCGATGCGGTCCCGCAGGACCATGGCGTGCTCGAGAATGGCGCTCTCCAGCACCGCGAGGCGAGCCTCCATTTCGCCGACGCGCTGCTCGACGGAGGGCTCGGCCGGTTCACCGTAGCCTTCACATGGCGGATTCACCTTGGCAGCCCGCGAGCGAGACAGCGAGGCGGTTCGAAGGCCCTGGGACGAGGAAATGGGAGAAATCTTGGACATCGGAGAGTCTGGATTTTTCGGAAAATATTATAATTTTCATAAAAACACAAGATCTAATTCCCCTTTTTCCTGAAAAAACCGGAATCATCCTCCCCGCGCCCCGAAATTCTTTCCCGAAAAGCGAAGCGGACGATCAGAGCGAAACCACCCGCGCCTCGTGGATTCCGTCCACTTTCTCGAGGCCCGAGACGACGTCGTTCTCCGGCGCCGAATCGAGATTCAGCACGCTGAGCGCACGTCCCCCGACCTGGTTTCGGCTCAGGGACATGCTGGCGATGTTGATGCCGTGATCACCCAGCCACTGGCCGACACGACCGATGATGCCGGGCGTGTCGTCGTTTTCCAGCAGCAGCAGGGCTCCCTCCGGCGCGGCCTCGACGAAGCGTTCTCGGAGTTTCACGATGCGCGGCTGACTGCCGAAGAAGGTTCCGGCGGCGCTGGCCTCCTCGTCGCCGTTGCCGACCACGACCTCGATCAGGTCGGTGAATTCGCAGATCTCGGCCGGGCGCGATTCGGTGACGCGGACGCCGTGGTCCTCCGCCATGGCGGGTGCGTTGAGGTAATTGACCGAGCCGGCGCCGGCGCCGACTTCCAGGTAACCCTTCAGTGCCGAGCGCGTGATCAGGGTGGTGTCCACGTCGCTGACCTTGCCACTGTAGTTGACTCGGAAAAAGTCCGGCTGATTCGGCGACACCTGGGCGATGAGCCGGCCCAGCGTTTCCGCCAGCTTCAGGTAGGGACCGATCTCGGCGAGAGTCTTTTCGTCGATGTTCGGCATGTTCACCGCGTTGACCACCGTGCCGCTCAGCAGGGTGTCGCGAATGGCGAGCGCGATCTCGATGCCGACATTTTCCTGGGCTTCCTCGGTCGAGGCCCCGAGGTGCGGCGTGAGAACGATTTCCTCGCGCTGCAGCAGCGGGTCGTCGGTCGACGGGGGCTCGGTTTCGTAGACGTCGAGCGCGGCTCCCGCCACCTGGCCGGCGTCGATGGCGGCGAGGAGCGCCTTTTCATCGACCAGTCCCCCGCGGGCGCAGTTGATGATGCGCACGCCGGGCTTCATCTTGGCCATCCGCTCGGCATTGAGCAGGTGGGTGGTCTCCTTGGTTTTCGGCATGTGCAGGGTGATGAAATCGGCCTGCTCGATGGCTTCATCGACCGTGTCGCAGAGTTCCACCCGCATCGTCTTCGCCTTGTTGGCGGCGAGATAGGGATCGTAGACGACCACCCGCATCCCGAAGGCCATGGCCCGGCGCGCGAACTCGCTCCCGATCCGGCCCATGCCGAGAATGGCGAGCGTCTTGTGATACAACTCGACGCCCTTGTAGGCCTTGCGCCCTTCCTTGAAGCGTCCCTCGGCCACCGAGGCGTGCGCCTGGGGAATGTGCCGCGCCAGCGACATCATCAGGGTGAAGGCGTGTTCCGCCGTCGAGATGGTGTTCCCGGCCGGCGTATTCATCACGACCACGCCATTCTTGGTGGCGGCGGGAATGTCGATGTTGTCCACCCCCACCCCGGCGCGGCCGATAGCCTTGAGAGTTCCGGCGCCGGCTTCGATGACCGGCGCGGTGATTTTCACCCCGGAACGCACGATGATCGCGGAGAACCCGGGCGCCAGGGCGACGAGTTCGTCTTCCGAGAGGCCGAGCTTCACCTCGACTTCGATATCCGGCGTGTTGCGCAGTTCTTCGATCCCTTTTTCCGAAATCGGATCGGCGACAAGGACTTTGTGGGCGGGCATGACGTGAATGGGAGAGGAAGGTTGAGAAAACAAAAACCCGGAGCAGAAACCGCCCGGGGCCGGAAGGTAAAGACAGCCGCCAGCGACGCAAGGGCGAAGGCGGGCGGGGTGGAAAAAAGCCGGGGGGCGCAATCGCGAGCTTCTCGTCGGCGACAGTGGACGAATCGCGCCGATTCGCTAGGTTCGTCCCATGAATCAAGACTGGACCGACAAGATCGTGATCGTCACCGGCGGTGGCGGAGGCATGGGCCAGGCGGCCGCAAAGCGTTTCGCCGACGCCGGGGCGAAGACCTTCGTCTTCGGCCGGACCCTGGAATCCCTCGAGGAAAGCGCCGCGCTTTCCCCCAACATCATCCCGGTGACCTGCGATGTCGCCGACCCGGCCAGCATCGACGCGGCGATGAAGTCGGTGCTCGAGGCCGGCGCTCCCGACCTGCTGGTTCACACTGCGGGCATCAACACGCCCGACCGTTTCATGGCCCATCCCGACGAAGCCAAGCTGGCCGGTGCCGAGACCTGGCAGAAGGTCATGGACATCAACGTGCTCGGGGTTGTCAACATGATCCGGGCGGTCACGAAACCGATGGCCGACCACGGCGGCGGACGCATCGTGGTGGTCTCCTCGACGGCCGGGCACGGCTACGATTCCTTCGCCGGCGTCCCCTACACCGCCAGCAAGTGGGCGGTCCACGGCCTGCTCTTCACCGCCCGCCAGCAACTCAACGCCCTCGGAATCGTCCTTTCCGAATACGCCCCCGGCGAGGCCAACACCCCGATCGTCGACAAGCGCCCCGTGCAGCCGTCGCCGGAACACCGCGGCGCCATGATCCAGACCGACGACTGCGGCGACACCATCTTCTTCATGGCCTCGCAGCCTCACGGCATGAGCGTGATCCAGTTGCCCGTCTACCAACCTTTCGGTGGGATGCCTCCGCAGGTGGCCACTCCGTGGCTGGACGACCTGGGTTTGAAGTGAGGGCGCTGATCGGCGGCGAGTTCGCGACTCCTCGTAGGCCCGCGACTCCTGTCGCGGTCATCGCACGGCCTCGAAAGAGCCGCGACAGGAGTCGCTGGCCTACTTGCCTCCCCCTCATCGCGGCGGTTTTCTGGTTGAGCCCGCCTTGGGCTTCGGGTTAAACCGCTCGCCGTGAACGCTACCGGTCTCGGCACTCTCGATTTCCTCATCGTCGCGGTCTACCTGCTGGGGACCATCGCGATCGGTCTCGCCATCGGGTGGAAATTCGAGACCGGCCGCGACTTCTTCCTCGCCGGGCGCTCGCTGCCCTGGTGGGCGATCGGGATGTCACTGGTGGCCAGCGATATCGGGGGCACCGACATCATCGGTGTCGGCGGCGCCGCCTATTCCTTCGGGCTGTCGGTCGCCAACTTCGAGTGGATCGGCTGCGTGCCAGCCATGATCCTCGCCGCGTTCATCTTCGTCCCGGTGTTCTGGCGCACCGGAATCTACACGATTCCCGAGTTCATGGAGCGGCGATTCAACGCCGGCATGCGCGCCGCCCTCGCGCTCTGCTGGCTCGTTTTCATGGCCTGCAATCTCGGCATCATGCTCTTCGCGTCCGCCAAGATGCTGGCGGTCATGATCGGTGGAGGCAGCCTGGGACTCTGGATCGTGGTCACCGCGCTCTTCGTCGGCGTCTACACCTTCTTCGGCGGTTTGAAGGCGGTGGTCTACACCGACGTCATCCAGTGCGCAGTCATGATCGGCGGCTGCCTGCTGGTGCTCTTCCTCGGCCTTCGCGACCTCGGCGGCTGGGACGGCCTGCACCAGAGCCTCGACGCCCTGGGCGAACGCACCGAGCATCACACCGACCTGCTGGTGCCGGCCGACCGCGATTCGCCCTTCGTCTGGCCGGCCATCCTCTTCGGCCTGGCGATGGTGTTGTCCCCGGCCTACTGGATCGGCAACCAGGCAATCGTGCAACGCTCGCTCGGCGCCAAGTCCCAGTTCCAGGCCCAGGCGGCCTATGTCTGGGGCGCGCTCCTGAAGATCCTCATTCCCGTCATCATCGCCATTCCCGGTCTCATCGCGGTGGCGAAATTTCCCGACCTCGCCGATGGCGACCAGGCCTTCCCCACCCTCGTGGCCGAGTTGCTGCCTACCGGACTGCGCGGTCTCTTTCTCGCCGCCTTCGTGGCCGCGCTGATGTCGAGCGTCGACAGCTACCTCAACGCCTCGGCCACGGTGGTGACCCACGATTTCTATCGCCGCTACGTGAACCGCGATGCCGACGACCACCGTCTCCTCGTCATCGGCCGCTGGGTCACCGTGATCCTGATGGCCTGGGCCATCTTCTTCGCCTTCGTGGTGAAGTGGATGGACGAGAGCGGCAAGGCCTCCGGCATCTACGCCATCTTCCAGACCTTGATGGCCTTCTTCCAGGGGCCGGCCCTGGCCGTGATCCTCTGTGGCTTTCTCTGGAAACGCGCCAACGGTGTCGGCGCCCTGACCGGTTTCCTCTGCGGGGTGGTGCTCTCGGTGAGCCTCTTCGTGCTCGACCGCTGGCACGAGAGCTTCGGCCTGCGCCCGCTCTTCCAGGTGCCGGAGCCCTTTCTCTACTTCTCTGTCTGGGCTTTTCTTGGAGCGCTCGCGGTGATCGTCGTCGTCAGCCTCGTCACCCGTCCCGATCCGCCGGAGAAGACCGCCTTTCTCGACCCACGATCCGCCACCAAGGAGCCCTCATGAACTCAACCGAACCCGGCATCACGATCCTTCACCGCGTCGGCGAAACCCTGCGCGAAGTCATGACCGCGGTCCCGATGCCGCTGGTGCGCGCGATTTTCGTCGGTCTCCTGCTCGCCCTCCTCGTCTGGGTCCTGCGCCTTCCGCGGGAACGGGTCCGCCCGCCCGCCGACGTGCCCTCCGGCTGGTCGTCCAACCTCAAGCTCTGGGCCGCCGTGGCCCTGGGTATCCAGGCGTTGATCTACCTGGTCTTCTGATCTTTCAGAATTGCCCGGTGCTCAGCATCACCAGGGTGCAGGCCTCCAGCGAGGGAATGCCGGCGTCCTCCAGCATCGCGGCGAGCGCGTCCGACTCGGTGCCGGGATTGAAAATGACGCGACCCGGCCGCAAACCGATGATTTCCTCGGCCAACGGCTCGGAGATGCCGGGATTCACATACAGCGTCAGCGTGTCGATCCCGCCCTCGATCTCACCGAGATCCGCGACCACGGCCACGCCCTCGATTTCCTCGAGCCGCGGATGCACCGGCACCGGCCTGTGACCGTGCTCCCGCAGCATCGTGAAGGCCTTGTGGGCGTAGCGATCGGGCTTGTCGCTGGCGCCGAGAATGGCGACGCGTTGGGAATCGGAACCGGGATCGTTGGCGGCGGAAACGGACATGCGGGAACTATCGCGGAAGCGTACCGCCTTCGTCAAACCGCATCCCCGGCTTCGCTTCGGAAGCGGCGGCGAAGGAAACCGCGGATCGCGTCGAGATCCTCCCCGGTGAGGAAGGCCAGGTAGGGCACCAGGATGGCGATCGAAAAAAGCCAGATGTGCGACACGGTGAGAATCCCGAGGTGCAGTGAGAAACCGAGCGCGAATCCCAGCCAGCTGGTACTCCGCTTCCACAACAGCAACGGTACTGCCAGTTCGATCAGCAAGGTCGCGTAGCTGAGAACCGCGGAAACGACCTCCCACTCCGCCCAGGCCACCGAGGGAAAACGCGAATACAGCGAGAGCATGAAGTGGGAGATGAACTCCCCGTTTCGCCAGGCCGCGTCCGGCGCCTTCAACCAGACTGTCTGCCAGTAGATCACCGCGAGCAGCACCTGGGTCAGCACCAATCCATACCGGGGTACCAGGGCTCGCGAACGTTCGACGGCTCCCCCACCCGGACCTCTTCCCACCAGATCCCGGAGCGTCGGTCCCAGCGGTGAGAACAGGAGGAGGCAGGCCTGGATGCGCAGGAGAATGTCCCACCCGTGCACGATCGGGAATGCGCGATAGGTGTAGGAAAGCTGCCAGGCGAACACGAGGGCGATCATCAGGCGCGGCCAGACTCCCAGCCCGAGACAGAGCATCGCGGCCCCCGCCACCAGGAAAACGCCCGTCACCACTCCCGGACTGTCCGCCCACTGAAAAATCGACAGGCGCCACGGTCCGGCCACCTCGGTCACGGTGGCGGAATCGATCAGTCCTTCGCTCGAGAAGAACGCGGCCCGATACGGCCAGAGATCGATGAGATTGGCCAACGCCACCGCGGCGAAGGCCACCCGTAGCCAGCCGTAGACCCGGGCATCGACCGGGACGAACCAGCCATCCACGAAACGGCTCCACGCCGCGCCCGCTTTCCGACACACGGCTTTCATTTCGGCAGATCGAGCGGCCCGTGCAGGGTCGTCTGTTCGTAGCTGGGTTCACCGAGATCCCGGATCGTCTCGAGGGGATGAATCCGCTGGGCCGTCTTTCGCAGCCGGAACTGGCCGCCCTTCAGTTCCGGGTGCGCCGCCACGATGACTTTTCCCAGGTTCGCGAGGTAGGGATCGCGGGCGTAGTCGTAGCGCTTGTCGTCCAGGCGGGTGAAGAAGGTATGGAAACGAAAATGCCCCGGCACCGGTTTCAGGCCCGGCAACACCGGCCCCACATCGGGAAGGGTTCTCCACGCGGAACTCGAAGGCGCCTTCCCCTCCACGCTCACCGTGTAGTCCCGATGATGCGGCACGGTGCCGAACATGTCCCAGTGCTGCTCGGTGCCGGTCAACGAGCGCCAGGGATCGAAAACCGGCGCCAGTTTCTTTCGCAGGATCGATTCAGAGGGAACCATGGTGAAACCCAGCCCGATCGCCATCCAGGTAAAGAACAGCGCCGCCAGTCCCCGCCCCCGGGACGGGCGGGAAGCGGACGGGACGGAAACCGCATCCATGCCGGGCGTCTCGTTCATGGCGACTCTCCGATGGTGGCGCTCAGGTGTTCCCGGTCGTTGGCGTAGCCCCCCGCCGGCAAGGGCACCGGTCCGTCCCGCAGCGGATCCTCCGTTTCCCGCATCCACGAATCCAGCCGTTGCTCCAGTGCCTCGCGAACCGAGGCATAGGAGGGCTCGTCGGCGACATTGACCATTTCACCCGGATCCAGTCGCAGATCGAACAACTGCACCCTCTCTCTCGATCGATCCAATCCGCCGGCCTCGATCCAGGTTTCCTTGGCCGCGGAGTCATCGACGTTGGTCGGCACCGGACGCAGGTCGCTTTCGAAAATCCGGACCAGCGAATGCGTCTTCGTCCGGACAGACCGCATCGGCTCGTAGCCGGCATGGTAGGTCACTTCGCCGAACACCGCGTCGCGGCCCCGGTCGCTCGCGCCCTCCAGCAAGGGACGCAAGGATTCGCCCCGCAGCGACCAATCCGGATCGGGGAGTCCCAGGAAATCGACCAGGGTCGGGAACAGGTCCAACTGGCTGACCAGCGCATCGCAGGTCCGGGAAAACGAACGCCCCGCCACAGCCGGAGGCCGAATCATCAGCGCCACGCCCGTTCCCCGCGCCGTGAGCCGGCACTTGTAACCGGGAAATGCCGGTCCGTGGTCGGTGGTGAAAACGACCAGAGTCTCCTCCGCCAATCCCGCCCGGTCGAGCGCTCCCAGCACCGTCTCGCAGCAACGATCCAGGTGCCGGACCGCCGTCAGGAAACCCGCCATGTCCTCCCGATGCGCGGGCAGGTCGGCCACGCCGGGTGGCGGCAGCCCACGATCGGGATCGATGTCGTCATCCGCTTCGGGAAACGGCCGGTGCGGCAGCCAGAAACCGCAGTCGAGGAAAAACGGCCGTCCTTTCTCCCCGCTCTCGAGGAATCCTGCCGCCGCTTTCGCCACGCCCGCGTCCCAGGCTTTCCAATCGACCTCACCCTCTCGGGTTCGCGACTTGGGAGGGTTGAATCGATGATCATACCCGGTCAGGTCCGTCCCGGGCTGAATGTGCTGGATGCCCGCCAAGGCGGTTTCGAATCCCTGCCGCTGGAGAAAGGCGGCGAGTTGTCGATCCGGATGCCGAAGCCGAAAGCCGCGGTGCATGAGCCCGAGCATCCCCGCTTCGTGCGGTGTGGTTCCGGTCAGCAGCGCCGCCCGGCTCGGCGAGCAGGTCGGCGCCGCGCTGTGGGCGTCGCGAAACAGGCAGGTCCCCGGCCGATCCGCAAAAGCCGCGAGCGCCGGCGTCTCCACCGCCTGTCCGTACGGAGCAATCCAACGACCGAGGTCATGGGCGTGGAGGTAGAGCAGATTCATGCGGAGGCGAAGGCGCGAACACGACGGATGTACCGGTGTTTCGGGAAAAATCCAAGCAGATCAACGGCGGAAAACGGATTCCAGCCCCAGAAATCCTATCAATTGTGAAAAATTTTGCTCCCGCGCTATTTATTTTTGAAAATTTTAGTGGACTTTGGATCACGAGCGGTTAGTCTCTTCCTGTGAGCGGCGCCGGTTGTTGTCGCCTCTCCCGAACAAATTTCTCATTGCTTGGTTGTTGTTGTTGTTGTGATCGAGAAGTGACGGACGCGAAACCCGAAGCTTCTGGACGCGAAACGAAAAACCTCCCCTGGCCGGGGAGGTTTTTTGCGTACCGAACTGAAGAGCGGCCGTCGGCTTCGGAGAAACCACTTCGAACCGTGCCCTCAATCACGCGCGCTTTCCGGAGCGGAGGCACTTCCCTTTCGCTATCCCCGCTCAGCGAGCCATCACGAGCATGACGAAGAGCAGGACGAGGACCGCCGCCGCGGAACCGCCGATCCAGAACCAGCGACGGGTCTCCTTCTCCCGCATTTCCCCGCGAAGGCGGGCATCCAGTTCGATCGAGGCCTCGAGGTAATCGACCAGGGACGGATCCAGGCACGGGGCAAACCGGTGGCGCCGCAACAAACCGTGGGCGTCTTCGACCAGCCGAGTGGCGTGGATCAGGCACACGGGGGTCTGTCGCTCCGCCTCCCAGCGCGCCCGCGCCTCCTCGAACTGCACGATCCGGGCGTCGAGCCGCCGCTTGCGCTCCCGCCATTCGGCCGCCCTTTTCCAAGCGTCCAGCCCCGGCGGATAGGTCCAGGAAACGGCGGCTTCGTCCAGCGAATCTCCCGTGAGATGCAGGATCCGCTCGTTGTTCAACGCCATCACGACCGACCGGGCGTATTCATCGTTCTCCGGTGCGATCCGCGAAAAGGGCACCGCGTTTCCCTCGGCCTCGCCATCGAGCAGGGTCATCAAGCGATCGAATACGGTTTCCCACTCGGCGGATTTTTCGGGATCGAGCAGCGCCAGGGCGCGCTCCGCGGAATCGGCGAACACTCGCTCCACGCCTCCGTGCCAGCGGACCATGTCCTCGTCGATCTCCTCCGCGTAGGGTTCTTCCCGGGAGATCGCCGCCAGCAACTCGCTGGCCAGGGGAAGGGCCGCCGGCCATTCGTCGAGCGCCTTTCGCCACGAAGCGACCACCGGCTCCGCGACCCGCATCCGACCACCTGCATGCCGATCCGAAGGCGCGGAGGCGAGAAAATTCGCGAGCGCCTCTCGCGGTGGCGGATCGATCCGTATCCAGTCCCCGAATTCTCCCAGCCCGGCCGCCGCCAGGGCATCGCGAACCGTCTTCAACTGGAAGGAACGCAAGGCGATGAGCAGGGGAAACAGTCCGGTCAGGCTCAGGTCGCGCAGGAATCGCAACAGCGCCCCGATCGACTCGTCCTCACGCTCCCGGAGACGATTCAGGCAACGCCCGAACTGGTCGATGAAAAGAGCCCCCACCGCCCCGGGCGGCGTCGAACGACGGAAACAGGCGGCCAGGTATTCGGCAGCCTCCTCGGACGAATCCTCCCGCAGCAGGAGCGTGAACTGCCGGAGGCGTCCGGCGAGATCGAGACTGGATTCCTCCCCGCGCGTCACCTCGCGAAGAATTCCCTCGGCGATGGTCTCGATCAGTTCTCGCCCCCCGGATTCCGGCTCCGGGGAGAGATGAAACCACACCAACCGCTGCCCGTAGTCGGACGACCAGCGCGGCATCACTCCCGCCAAGGCCAGCGACGTCTTCCCAACACCGCTGGCACCGTGGAGCCAGACCACCGGGCTCTCGCCAGCCACGGGACGCTGGAGAATCTCCAGGAGCGCGCTCACCTCCGATTCCCGCCCCGCCAGTTGCCGGCGATCGGCCGCTGTCATGGCCATCATTCCGGGCCAGAGGGGACGACGCAACGAGGCGGACACGGCTTCGGCCGTGCCCTGGTCATCGTTGGCTGAAAGGAAGACTCTCATGAAAGGTCCTCACCGTGAGCGAGACGCACGGATCGGATATCTTACTTCCGTCGAGAAAAAAGCAAGCTATCACGGATTTCGTCAGTCTGCATGTCGTGGCGTGCATCTCCAGCCCACACCCCGAGGAGACGGTTGAAAAACTAGGAAACGAAAAATCAATTGGATCTTTCGATGGGAAGTTCGCGGCTCCGCCGTTGGTGGCAGGGAACGACCCGATGGGCCGCGGCCCTTTTGGCTGCTGTCTTCGTTCCGATTCAGTCAGGTAGCTCGCCTGGACCGACCCCACCGCATTTCTCTTGACGGAGAAACCCGGATCGGGGTCACTGCCACTCCAATCTTCTCCTCGCTTCCATGTCCAAATCCCTCACCCGTCTCGCCCTGGTCTGCGGCGTTTTCGCCGTAATCTTCAGCCTGCTGCCGTCCCTCATCGACAAGCAGAAGGAGCCCGCCGAGCGACTTGGAGACACCCTGGCCCGAGAGGGACAGACCCTGGTCGATTCCCTCCTCGGCAAGGAGGAACCGTCTTTCGAGCTGCGATTCGATGGCCCTTACCTCTGGCCTTCCCTTGCGGTGATCGCCGGAGCCCTGGCACTTGTGATCGGCCTCATCGCCGCTGTCGCCGGGGGAACGGATCGCTTCGTCCCCGCCGTCGCCGCCCTCATCGGAGCGGCAGTGGTCGCATGGCAGATCTGGATGCAGTAGGGAAACCCCTGGTTCATTCCGTTCGCGATTTCAGGAAAGCCACCAGGTCGAGCAGATCCTGAGGTTGCAGGGCTTGGTCGAGCCCCTGCGGCATCAGCGACATCGGCACCGAGGCGATGCCGGCCACGGTTCCGCGCGCCAGCGGAATCTCTTCTCCGGCCGGGTTGGTCAGGTAGAGGGTGTCCGCTGTTTCCCTCTGGATGAGCCCAAGGTGCACGTTGCCATCCTTGAGCGTGACCTGGAAGGTCTCGAAGTCGCGGGCGATCGACTCGCTCGGGTAGAGGATCGACTCCAGGAGATCACGCCCGGTGCGGATCCGGCCGATGGTGCTGAGGTTCGGTCCCACCGCGCGACCGTCGTCGCCGATCTGGTGGCAGGTGATACAGGCGCCCTTGCCTGCGAGGTAGGCCTGCCTGCCCCGCTCCGGGTCGCCCTCGTCGAGTTGGGGTTCCAGTTCGGCGAGACGCGCGGCCTGCTGATCCTTGCGCGCCTTCAGTTCCGCCACCACCGGCGCGATCTTTTCCGAGACCTCGGGCGGGAAACGGCTGAACAGGCGCGCCAGCTCATCCGGATCGGCGTTGCCGATGCCTTTCGATTCCGGCAGGGCCGACGCCAGGGCCGCGCCGACCTCGGGATCGCTGGTTCGTTGGAAGGCATCGAGCAGCAACGGCAGGTCCATGGGGCCCGCGTGCCTCGCCAATTCGGCGACCTCGACGAGCTGGGCCTTGGTCAGCCGCGCCGACCCCAGCAACTGGATCGCGTCGAGTCGCTCCAGCGGGGATGCCTCGGGACCCGCGAGTTTCTTCAACAGATCGAAAGCCGCCTTGCCCAGCGCGGCGTCCGGCTTGCCCAGCGCCCGCAGGGCCAGCACCCGCCGGATGGCGGGCACGCCTTCGTCGTTGGCGATGGCCTGGAGCCGTTCGTCGAATCCCTCGGCACCCGCCTTTACAAGGGCCTTGAGGGCGTCGTCCGCCAGGTCTCCTTTCGGCTCGGCGAGCGCGGCCTCGAAAGGCGCCTGCCAGCTCTCGTGGAATCCCGGAAGGTCGGCCGCGGCGATGGCCTGGAACCCGGCCACGCGGAGCGCGGGATCTTCCGAGACCAGGAATTGCCCCACCAGGGTCTGCATGGGCGGCGTCGCGAGGAACACCGGCGCCAGCTTCGCGAAGGCGGCGTAGCGGGCGTCACCGAGTTCCCCCTCGTCGAGCCATTCGTGGAAACGGTTGGCGATGGCGGCGTCCCACTCGGCATGACGACCGGCCAGCCAGGTGGCGGTCGATCGCAGTTCCTCGTTCTCCGCATCGAGGAAAGGCAGGAGCGTGAGGACGTCGAGCGTTTCGCCATCGATCTGGTCGAGCGCGATGAGGGCGGCAGACTGGCGCGCGGGGTTTTCCGAGGTCAACCCGGCGCGAATGCCGTTGATGTCGCCGATCCGGATGAGGGCGTAGATGACGGCATGCTCCAGCGGGCGATCAGTCGACTCCCGACCGGCCACGCCGAGCAGCGATCCCACCGCGGCGGGATCTCCCATGCGTCCCAGCGCCTCGGCGGCACACCGCTGGGTGGCGGGATCCCCCCCCTGGAGCAGGGACGCGAGTTTCTCGACGATGCGATGGTTCCGCTCGATCTCGATCCGCACCGCGTCGGGCTCGTTGTCGGCGATGGTCCGCCAGTCGCGCGTCGCCGCGATGGCCTTGCAGGCGGCTTGCCGGACGGTGGCGTCGGAATCGTCCAGCGCGGCGAGAATGAGATCGGGCGAATCGGTGAAACGCATCCGGGCGAGGGTCCAGACGGCATTTCGCCGAGCCATGGGCGAGAACTCCGCGGGATCGGAGAGAATCGTCTCCAGCTCCGGCAGCGCCGGGTCCCCTTGGATCGCCAGCTCCAGACGAGCCCGCTCCCGGATCGCGAACGAGGGATCATCCAGCTTCGTGGCGATGCTCTCGGCGGTGGCATTCTCCCAGTCGAAGGTGAGACCGAAAGGATCGCCGCCCGTGTTCGCCGGCCCCGCCTTGCGGATGCGGTAGATCGCGCCCGGGATTTCCGGCTTGGCCACCTGGGAGGTCGGGCACCCGATCCGGAACCAGCCCCCGGTGTCGAGGACCAGCAGGTCGCCATTCGGATCCTCGAGCACGTCGGTCAGGTGGACATCGGGATCGAGAATCTTCAGGAAGGGCTCGGTCTTCACCGCCCGGAACGTCGAGCCGGCCGGCTCCAGCTTCGTGCGTGTCACCGTCTGGGTGTTGAAATGAGTGACGAGAATATTGTCCTTCCAATCCGGATCGAGGTGACCGGTTCGGTAGCGGCTCATGCCGGAAACCGCGACATGGCCGAAATTGTGCACCTCCTCCAGCAGCGGCCCCGTCCGGGTGAATTCGGCGATCACCGTCTCCTGGTCGTGCCGCGGATAGGCGCCACCCCGCAGCCAGTGAACGATGACATCGCCGCGGGGTCGACCGTAGAAAAGGTTCACGGAGCCGAGGATCTCGCCAGTCTCGGTGAAATCGATCTCCACCGGGTTGTCCATCCCGCCGCCGGCGAAGACCTGGACGTCGCTCCCGTCCGGCTTGCACGACCAGATCCGGGCGCCCTTGTTCTTCGAAACCAGTTCGCCGGTCTCCGGATCGTGCACCTCGTGCCCCTTGCGGCCGTGGCACCAGTAGATCCGGCCGTCGGGATGGAGGAAAGGCCCGTGAACGTCGGCGGCGTTGCCGGTGTAATCGAACCCCGTCACCAGTTCCTCGCGAAGGTCGGCGACGCCGTCGTCGTCGGTATCCTCGAAGCGCCACAGGCTCGGCGGCGCCATCACGTAGAGCGCGTCCATCAGCCAGAGCGCCCCCTGGGGAAAGGTCATCCCGTCGGCGAAGACGGTGGACTTGTCGAAGAGACCGTCATTGTTGGTGTCCTCGAGCAGGCGAATGGAATTGGGCTTCTGTTGTTCCAGCTCCTCCTTGTTGAGGTTGAGTCCCGCGTTTTCGGCCACGAAGAGACGGCCGCGATCGTCGAACGCCGCCATGATCGGGTGCTGCACCAGCGGCGGCCCGGCCGCTACTTCGGCCACCAGTCCGTCGGGCAGCTCGAACTTGGGCGGGTCGAAGCTCGGATCGATCGCCGAGGGCATCGCTCCCACCCCGCGCTCGATTCGTTCCTGCTGGCGCGCCTGGGCTTCCTCGCCCCAGACCAGGGTCTTCGACTGCGATTCGCCACCCTTCCAGAGATCGTATTTCGGCACCGCGTGCTCGTCGAAGAAGGCCACCATTCGCTCCCGCAGTTCCACCAGCGCCGCCCGCTCCTCGTCGCTCATCGATTCCGCATCGAGCAGGAGGTTCTTCGTTTCCTCCGGATCCTCGTCGATGCGATAGAACTCGTCGTAGCCGTCCTCGAAACGCTCGATGTATTTCCACTGCTTCGTCCGAACGCAGCGGAGCGGTTCGTATTCGTAGTAGACAATGTCCTCCCACTCGCCCTTCGCCTTCTCGCCCTTCCGGAGCACCTCGGAAAAGTCCCGGCCCGGCGGTTTCGGTTCCGCCGGCAGTTCGTCGGAAAGCCCCAGGTATCCCAGCACGCTGGGAAGCACATCCACATTGCTGACGAACATCTCGGGCGTTTCCCCGGCCGCCACCCTACCCGGCTGGTAGAAGATCATCGGGATGCGCATCGAGTATTCCCGCGCGTTCACCGGCCGGGTGTGATCCCCCATGCCCCAGAGTCCCTGCTGACCGCCCGCCCAGCCCTGGTCGGCGGCGAAGATCACGAGGGTGTCCTCCTTCAGCCCCAGCGCGTCGAGCTTGTCCAGGATGGCGCCGACGCCGTCGTCGATGGCGCTCAGCTCCTCGCCATAACGACGAATACTGACCGGGTTTCCGAAGTATTCGCGGTTGTTGAACTCCCAGGGATGGATGACCCCACGCGGAAACGAGGGCATCTCCTTGTCGGCGTAGAAATCGGCCCACCGATTGCCCGACGATTCCAGTTGGTAACGCGAGAGCCCATAGGGTCCGTTGTAGGGCAGGTAGAGAAAGAAGGGCCGGTCGCCCGACTTCGCCGCCTCCGCCTGTTGATCGATGAACCGCAGCGCGTGCTCCGTCCAGAAATCGGTCAGGTAGGTCTCCTCCTTGCGGATTTTTCCGTCCTCGATGACCTGCGCCCCGTGGAAGGTCGAGGTGCCCCCGTGCGGCATCGTGATCCAGTAGTCGTCGAGCCCTTCGTTCGGTTCCAGGTTGTTGCCCAGGTGCCACTTCCCGACCAGACCGCAGGCGTAGCCGTTCTTCTTGAGGATCTCCGGGAGCGAGGTGAATTCCTCCAGCGTGTTCCGCATCTCCCCTTCCCCGGTCTGGAGCCGCCCGCCGTGGAGAAAATTGTGGACCCCGTGTTGCGAGGGCATCAATCCCGTCAGGTAGCTGGCACGGGTCGGCGAGCAGACCGCGTTGTTGCAGAAGGCGTTGACGAAGCGGGTTCCCTCCGCCGCCATCCGATCCACGTTGGGCGTCTGGATGTCCGGATTCCCGTAACAACCCATGGTCCACGCCCCGTGGTTGTCGGTGAGAATGAAGATGACGTTGGGCAGTTTCTCCGCGCGGCCGGAAGCGGCGAAAAACAGGCTCGCAACCGCCATTCCCAGGCCGATCCGAAACATCCGAGTGGGGGAAAATCTCATGGCCGGGAGAATGGCAGAATCGGCCCGCCCCGGCAAGCGGCGGCCCACCGGGGTCGCGCCAGTTCACCCAAGGCCCCGCCTTCTGCTCACTGCATCGCAAACTTCAACTCCACCCGCTTGCCGTTGCGCAACACCACCGCATCGAGCGTGGCCGGGCCGGGATGACGCTGGAGGAGTTGGCCGAAATACTGGCTCTCGGTCATCCGCTCGGTGAGGCCATCGACCTCGACGAGGATGTCGCCTTCGCGGAATCCGTTCTTTCTCGCCACGCCGTGCTTGTTGAACTTGCCGACGTGAGTGATGTGGAGCGCGAGGCTGTCGCGATCGATCTTCTTCCGGTCGCGCTCCTCGTCGGAAAGATCCTCCAGCTTCATCCCGCCTCCGACCATGCCCCGCATCGGCCAGGTGCCGACGCGGCGGCCGATGTCGCTTTGCATGCGCCAGCCTTCGGCGAGTTCGACGGTCAGTTTGCCGGTCGATCCGGAACGATTCACCTCGAACTCCAGGGAGTCGGTATCGCCGGCGTTGTGCAACGCCCAGGCGAGATCGGCTTCGGAAATGAGCCACTGTCCATCCACGCCGACCAGGGTGTCGCCACGACGAAACCCGGCCGCGGCGGCGGGTGAATCCGGCGCCACTTCCTCGACTTGGGCGGTCCGGTCGGGGGCGAGGGTCAGGCCGATCGTCTCCGGCGAAGGCATCGGATAGATCAGTCGAAGGGGAATCACCTCGCGCCGGTCCCGGTAGGCCGCCTTCAGCCCGTCGCCGATCTGGTGACAATGAACGCAGCTCTTGACCACGTTGCCCTGCCAGTCGAGTTCCCGACCGTAGGGGTTCTGGTGATTCTTGATCAGGGGAATGTCGAGCGGCGACTGGAAGGGAATGGCCACAGGCTGTTTGCCGGCCAGGTTGGGCCGGTTTCCCGGGTAACCGCCGTGCAGCAGGAGGGCGGCGTCGAGGGTGGCCTTGAATCCGGCAACGGACTTCTCTGCCGGATCCTTCTGGTGACGCCAGGACCCATAGCGTCCGTAGATGGTGCCGTCGGCGTTGCACAGGATGGCGGAAAACGAGAGGTCGTAGTCGAACTGGAACCGCTCGAGGTCCAGTGCGTTGGCGTTGATGATGCGCACGCAGACGAACTGGTCGAGCAGCGAGTCCAACTCCGGCGAATCCATGACCGCCCCGTCGATGCCCGCGCATCCCAGGCAGGGCACGCATCGCAACACCACCAGCACCGGTTTCCCCGTTCGCTGCGCCTCGGCAAAGGCGCTGTCGATGTCGTTGTAGAGCCATCGAGCATGACTCTCCATCTTTGCCTTGTCGGCGCGCACTGCGCCCTCGCGATCCTTGACGGTCTCGGCCAGGAGCGACGCCGAGGCCAACATCGAAAGAACGACAACCGATAGCGGGAACTGTAGCGACTTCTTTTTCATCAGGAACGATTGAGAGAATTCCGTCCGAGCGTGACAGAAATCGAAGCGTTGGGAAGGTTTTCCAGCAGCCGGGCCGAGAGGAAACGCCGCCGAGCGCCTGCGACGCAATCTCGCCCGGCTCTACCCTGTCGAGTCCCCTGTCCTACCCTGTTTCCTTTATCCCATCGCCGCCTGCTCCAGCACGTCGGCCATGGTGTGGAGAGCGTTGCCCTCGAGTTCGTTGCCGACGTAAAGGTAGGTCGGCCGCCCCTCGGCATTGCCGTGCATGGCGTGGCGGAGTATCCGGACCATCGATTCCCGGGCCCCGGGATCGATCTCCCGGAGTTGGTGGAAGGGATCGAACTGTTCCCGCGCCCACTCGAAACTGCGCCCGGGCGTCAGGAGGTAGCGGGCGACGACGAAGGGATTGTCCTCCAGCGGATGCAGCCCGATCTGGTCGAGCACGGGCGGCATCCGGGTCCACTGGTTGTAGACATGAGCGACCCCGTGGCGCGCCAGCATGGCGAAGTAGTCGGGATGGAGCCAGTTCTGGTTGCGAATCTCGACGGCGAAATTCCACCCCTCCGGCGCTTCCGAAAAGAAGCGATCGAGGGCCTCGACGAAATCCCGGCCGTGTTCGAAGTCGTGGGACTGGAAATGGGAGAACTCGAAGATCAACGCGCCGACCTTCTCCCGGATCGGCTCGAGCCGCCGCAGGAACCCCATGTTGAGGAGGCCGGCGCTGAGAAAGAGATCGTTCGGCTTGCCGGCCCGGTCCCCGAAGGTGTCGGCCTTGGGGAAGGTCTTGATGGTGATGTCGTCGGGAACCTTGAAAGAGAAGCGGAATCCGTCGGGAACCTGGGAGGCGATCCCGCCGAGGAACTCGACCTTCGGCAGCGCGTAGTAGGTGGAATCGACGCAGACGGTGCGGAAGACTTCGGCATACTCCTCCAGGCAGTGTTCGGAGAATCGCTTCTTCGAGAAATGCGTGCCCCAGAGGTAGCGATCCTCGTCGTAGAGCAGACCGCACCACCCCGGGTAACGCCAGGATGAGGAGCCCAGATAGACTCGGTGATCCTCCGCGAGGCGACTGGCGAGATCGGCGAACTGGCTTCGTTGGAACAACACGCTGCCGCACTGTAGAAAGGAGTCCGATCCCCAGGCAACGGCTTTATGGCGCCGATCGCCCCCGAATCCGTCGATTGCCCATCGGCCGTTTGCGGCGACAGTGTCGGTCGTCAGAATGAAGTCACTTCCCGTCCCATCCGCCGCGTTGGCGCTAGCGCTGTTCCTGCTACCCGAGGTCTCGGGGACGGGCGCCGAATCCGCCGGAGCGAAGCCGTTCCCTCCGGACTCGCCGGAGCACCAGGCGCTGATGACGGCCAGCCCCTACCTGGGCAACGATGCCTTCACCCTGCGGAACGACTACTGGAAAGGCGACGTCTCGACCCAATCGGGCCGGGCGGTCCGACTCCAGTTCTTCAAGGGCAACACCTACCGGCTTTTCTTCGGGGCCTCCACCGAGGTGCTGCCGGAGAGCGCCAGACTCCACCTGCACATTTTCGACGCCAAGGAAAAGGAGGTCGCCACCGTGGCCGGAGAGCCCGGACAGGCCGCCGTGGCCCTGCATTTCGAGAAAACCCGCAAGACGGGGCTCTACCTCGTCCTCATGCGCATCGAGCCCAAGCCCGGCCCTGTCCAGGAGGTCGCCGTGCCGAGCGCGCTTTTCTACGGGTGGGAGTGATACCAAATCCAAGAAATCACCTGACGATTCAGGGAAGACAGAAAAGGGGATTCAGCCTTCGGCGTTTCTCGGAGATTCGGGTCGGTTCTCCCCGGTTGCTTCGTTGCTCGTCGGTTGCGATGCCCGCATCGCGCCCTCCTCGCGCCTTGCCC
>JAUIGT010000035.1 GCA_030432615.1 Verrucomicrobiia bacterium | reverse complement strand
GAGCTACCTGACCGAGGCGGAACGAAGCATCCGGGAGGCGAAGGCTCGCATCACGAAAATCAACCGAAGGCTAGGATCCCCTTTTTCCATTTCTATCAATCGTCCAGAAGTTATTGGAATCTGGTATCACTGGGGTGACCCTGTCGAATCGAAGCGGGTGCCGCGGGCGCAGGGTGAATTCGCCTCGGTTTCCGCCAGGGCGTGGGCGGCGGCGTAGTGGTCGGCGTGGCTGAGACTGATGAGAATGCGGGTGATCCCGAATCGCGCCGCGGTTTCCTTTCCCTGGCCGTGGAGGACGACACGGGGTTCGCCGTGGTCTTCGCGCAGGATCTCGATCTCGTTCCAGCCGACCTCGGCGCCGATGCCGGTGCCGAAGGCCTTGGCGACCGCTTCCTTGGCGGCGAAACGGGCGGCGTAGTGACGCGCGGGTTGCTTCATCCGATCGCAGTAGGCGCGTTCGGTTTCGGTGAAGACGCGGGCCAGGAAACGCTCGCCGAACCGCTCGATGGAGTCGGCGATGCGATCCGTTTCCACGATGTCGATGCCGATACCGAAAATACGCATGAAAAAGGGAAAGAAAATGGGGGAGACCGAAGGACGGTCGCCGTTCAGGAACCGGTCACCGCGCGGAAGAACATGGCGATCCAGATGACGAACAACACCAGCCACCCGGTGGTGGCGAGGATGGCGAGAACGAGAGCCAACCACCAGCGGAATCGGCTCCGGGGAACAAGGCTGCCGGGGGTCTTCCGATGGCGCAGCAGGTAGAAAATGGCGTAGGGCCCGGTGAAGAGCGTCAACGGGAGGAGGAAGACGACCAGCGCGATCCCCACATTGTCCGGCAGCGATCGCCGGGAGGAAAAGGCGTCGGCGCCCTTTTGCTCCCGCAGGTTGTGGAGACAGGGCAGGCAGAGCGTGCGTCCGCTCCATTCCACGGACGCCTTGCGGGAGAGAAAGCAGCCGCATTCCTCGCACACGGTTTCGGCCTGGAGTTCGGGATAGAACTGGCAGACGGCCTCGCCCTCCCGGGCCTGGAGTCCACGTCCCTCGACCGAGTTCGAAGGCTCGGAGGCCCGGAGCCGGGGAAAGGTCTCCAGGGTCATCTGGCCGCGGCAATGGGGACAGGTAGTCTCGGCCGGTCCCTGGTTCGTCCCGATCGGGGGATCGATGGGGCGGAGACACTTGGGACAGTTGACGACGGCGGTGGCCACGGCGGAAAATGATGGGGATCAGGCCTCGAACTTCTTCACCACGCGGGTGGCGCAGATCCGATCATGGAGCGCTCGTTTCTCCTTGTCGAAGGCGGCCATCCAGTAGGGAAAGGCTCCGATGACGGCGAAGAAGGCGGCCACGATCAGCATGATGAACACTCCCCCGGCAATGGCGCCGGCATTGTCCTCACCCCCGGCGCCGAGGGTCACCGCCATGATGGCGCCGCCGATCCCGGCCCCGATTCCGACGAAGACCATGGTGATGACATAGCCGAGCACCGCGAAGCAGAGCCAGCGACTGATGGCCCGCCCGTAGGTGAGGGAACTGCCGTCGGGGCGAACCACGACCGCGCCGATCGCCATCTTTCCCAGGGTGGCGCGCCATTTCACCAGCATCCAGGAATGGTAGAATCCGCTGACCGCCAGCGTGCCGAGAAGGCCGAGCGCGTAGGTGATGCCCATGGCGGCGGTCCAACCGGAGAGCGGGTTCTCCGCATTGGCCGGCTGCGTGGTGGCGCCGGCGGAGACCACGATGTAGGGGATCATGCACAACATCGATGGCAGCCAGAGCACGAGATTGTCGATGAAGGTGGAGAGTACCCGCCACCAGAAGCCCACGGGAATCAAAGCCGGGGCATCGAAGTCGTCGGGTTCTCGAGTCGTCAGCACGCCCGAGCCGCCCGTTTCCATGAGTCCCTGGAGGAAGGCGTCCTTGTGCTCGGGATCGATCCAGCGATCTCCGTAGGGGATCAGCTCCGATTTCGGGAGCACGCGGCTGGAGTGGGCGCAGACGGCGGTCTCGACCGCATCGACTTCCGAGGCTTCTTCGTCGTCCCCTGCATCGGCGGGAGCGCCGGCCAGCCGGTAGATTTCGCCCGCGGTCCGGCGAAAAGGGAGCCATTCCTGCATGCCCTCCCTCCAGACGAGGTCGTCGGCGAGGATGGTGCCCTTCCGACCCAGTTCAGCCAGTTCGGCGGCTCCGGCGGGTCCGTATTTCTGCTGATTGATCGCGTAATACCACTCCATGCTTCGATTCGGAATGCCCCGCCGAAGCGGGTGCCGAGGCGATCAAAGCAGGGGAACGCGTCGAACGCAATCCGGGAGTGACTCCGCCGTCGGCTTCGGGGTGAAAAATGCGGGCGCCGCCATCAGCGGCGTGCCATCTGGTGGAACGCGATGATCCCCCGGGCGATGCTGTCGGCCACGGCCTGGCGGTAGCGGGGATCGGTCATGGCACTGCGTTCCTTTTCATTGCTGACAAAGCCGCCCTCCACGAGAATGGACGGGTGATTCGTCTTCTTGATGACGACGAAATTGGCGGTCTTCACACCGCGATCCACGGCGCCGATGTTGCGGATCAACTCGCGCTGGACGAGGTCGGCGAAGAGCTTGCTCTGCGAGCTGCGGTAGTAGGTCTCGATGCCGCTGACCTTGTTCTTGTAGCTGGAATTGAAGTGAATGCTGACGAACACCGCGTTGCGGTAGCGGTTGGCGATGGCGGCCCGGGTATCGAGCGGGACGAAACTGTCGTCCGAACGGGTCATCACTGTCCGGAAGCCCATGGACCGGAGCGCTCGTTCGAGGCGGCGGGAGACATCGAGATTGATGTGTTTCTCGTAGACCAGCGAGTCGCTGGCTCCGAGGTCGTGCTTTCCGTGGCCGGGATCGATGACGATGGTGTTGAACGCGAAGGCCGACGAACCGCCCGCGAGCAAGGTCAGGGCCAGGATGGCGGGGCCGAACAGGCGGCGTGCGTGGCCGACGAGCCAGTGGGATACAAGGCTGCGGGCCAGGTCTTCTTGGGAAATGTGCATCGGTGTCCTCCTCCTCTGAATGAAAATCACGGCATCCCGAAGAGGCGAAAACCTGACGGGAATAATAATTTATTCCATAATTATCAGGATGTTTTAAAAATTTTCAAGCACGAAGCTTCCTTCTGCTTGGAATTTGTCCCCAGACAACGGCGGAAAGGGGAACGGCCTCCGTCCAATTCCGCACCTTCGGATCGGCGATGCGGCGCTTTCTCCCGGCTCAGAATATCGGCATGCCGGGCGGGCGTTCGGAGAGCTTTCGGAATTCCCGTTCCTCGTAGGGAACCGCCATCTCCTCCTCGCTCACGCCACCGCGAATGGCCACTTCCCCGGTCTGCTGGTTAGTGATCAGTTCGGGCCGGCTGGTGCCTTTTTCGCGATAGGCCTTCTGCGTGGCCTTCCCGTCGGGTTCGATGACGGAGTAGAAGTACTGCTTCGGTGCCGCCATGTGGAGGATGTGAAGTCGACTCTGGTTGTCGATGGCCTGCTCGGGCGGGCGGGCCGTCATGTACTGACCGAGGGAGTAGGTGGCACGGACGCGACCGGTGTCGTGGTCCGTCAGCCGGAAGTAGAGGGAGCGTTCCTGCGCCCCCTGGAAAAACGTGAGGAGGGTGTAGGCCCGGTAGGTTCCGGCGCCCTCGTATCCCGTTGGAACGCCAAAAGGCTGAGGCCCCCACATGACCTGGCCATCGACGATGTTCACGGTCTGCACCTTGGTCTCGAAGTAGCGTTTCAGCGGCGGGAAGTAGACCCGGACCTTCACCCGGTAGAGGCCCGATTCGCTCATCGGGTAGGAATGGTTGACCATCACCTTGACGCGATGGGGCTGACCGTTGGGGAGGATCAACGGCTTGGGATTCTGGATTCCCTGGACCGGAGTGATGAGCCGCTGCCGTCCATCGACGACGTTGAAGTCCAGCCAGGGCGCCCCGCTGGGAGGGCCATCGAGAACAATCTCCCGCCCGGCCCGGTTCACCATGGTGAGCACGCCGGTGACCGGCTCGTGGGTCATGAAGGTCTTCTTGTCCAGTTGCAGACCGATATCGAGCTGGGCCCGGGCGCTGTCACCGGCGAACAGCCAGAGACCGATCGCCGCGGCGACGGTCAGCCACGCGGGGAGGTCGGGAACTCGATGCGGTCGTGTCTTCATGATGCGGAATCGGACGCCGGTGCGCCATCGTTCGTCTCCGGCGCGGGGGCGGTTTCGGAATCCGGCGCGGCGGGATCGGCGGGCATGGCGTCCCCGGTTCCTTCCGCCGGTTTCGCTTCAGAATCCGCCGAATCGACGGCGGGCGCAACCTCCTCCGCATTTTCCGGAGCGGAAGGCGTTTGCGGTGGCGTGCCCGGCGGCGGTGGTGGGTTGCTCCGTGCCGTGCGGAATCCCGTGGAGAGATTGGCATCGTCCGCGCTGTTGGCGAGGCGGCGGGCGGTGACCTCGAAATTCTCCTTGTTGGTGAAGGAGGCGCCGCGCTTGACGGGTACGGTCCTGTCGGGGAAATCCGGATGGCTGTCCCAGGTCGCGGTCCACTCGCTGACGTTGCCCGCGAGCCCGCGAACGCCGTAGCGACTCTCGTCCGTGGTCAGCGCATCGACCGGCGACCAGTATCGGAAACCGTCCTTGCTCCCGCTGGCCTTGGCGTCCTGGTCGATGCCGGAATTGAACAGGGAGAGATCGAGGTCGTTGCCCCAGGGATAGAGGTTGCCCTCCAGGCCGCGGGCGGCCTTTTCCCACTCCTGCTCCGTGGGCAGCCGGTTTCCCATCCAGCGAGCGTAGGCGTAGGCATCCCACCAATCGACGTTGGTGACCGGGCAGTTGGGATCGATATCCGCGCCCTTGTAGCGTCCGCCCCGGACCGCTTCCGCGTACATCTCGTCCCAGTGCGGCGGCTTGTGGGACTTCTTCGTCTCCGGCTGGTCCGGATGCCGAATGACCTTGAGGAGGGAGCCGTCGGACTGGATCGCATCGAGAAACTCCGCGTACTGGCCCAGCGTCACCTCGTATTCATCGATCCAGAAAGCGGGCAGTTCCACGTTCCCGCCGTCCTGGTAGACGAAGGGGCCTTCCGGGATGCGGATCATGTTGTCGAAGGCTTTCACCTCCGGCCGGTTGCCGACCAGGAAATACCACATCAGCAAGCCGGCCACGATGAGCCCCCCGATGGTGACGCCGGAAATGACGGCGGCCCGGTTGTCACGCTTCTCGATCTCGGCGGCGGGTTCGGGTTGGAGCGCCTCGTCTTCGAGCCGTCGGATGGCCGAGGCGAGGCCTTCCTCGCTCTTGATTCCATCGACCCGGGAGGGATTCTCCATGCGATCCAGCAGCGCCACCAGGCGCTTGTCGGCCTTGGCCCCCGGTTTCATGAAAGGGCGGATCGCCGCCGCGATCGCCTTCATCTGCGATCCGTCATCCTCGGGCACCCCCATGCCGGGCTTCACCGGGTTGGCGACGCGTGGCTGGTTGTCGCCGACCAGGAAAATGGTGTCGGCGGTGAGCATCCGGTATTCCATGCCGCCGGCGCGGAGGTAATGGAGGACATCGGCGCAGGCCTTGAGGATGCGCCAGAGGGCGGCCTCGTCGATCGAGTGGCCGGCGGCGGAAAGCTGGGAGAGGGTGTGACCGGCGATCAGTTCGAGCGTGTAATAGGTCACGCCGCGGTCCTGGTCTGCCTCATAGACCAGGGAAATGTGCGGATGGGAGACCAGTGCCCGGGACCGGGCCTCGTGAGCGAAGGCGCCCACCCAGTTGGGATCGGTGCGGTGGCGTCGATAGAGGGTCTTCAACGCGACCTTCCGCCCGATCGAGGTCTGTTCGGCCTCGTACATGGCGAGGTCCTCATCGTGCTGGATCACCGAGAGCAGGCGATAGTCGCCGAGTTGGGTTCCGAGGGGCAACAGTCCCTCGGGAAGTGGTTCGGCGCCGGAACTGGACCCGGTGGCCGATTCGATCGGCACGGTCTCCTCCTTTTCCCCCTCCGCCTCCGAGGCGGGAGTATTCACCGCGAAGCCCGCCTTCTCCGTCAACCATCGGCGCAGCACCTCGTCATCGACCGGTTTGAAGAAAAGCATCTCCGACGGATCGACCCTCTCGTAGTGGGGGCTCATGTCGTGCGCGCTGCAGAAGGCCACCGCGACGTCGCCGAAGCGGTCGGCCAGTTCATCCCGGAGATCGAAGACGGCTTCACCGCCCTCCTTCGGGACTCCCGCCACGAAGGCCTCGAGATGATCGAGCTTTTCCGCGATCTCCCGGGCGCCCTCCACGGTGGCGGCCTGGTGGATGTTGCCGGTGTCGGTCATCGCTCCCGCCAGGATGGCGTGAAGCGCGTCGCGATCCGCATCGGATGGATCCAGGAGGAGAAGGTTCGGAGATTCACTCATTCAATTTCGGAGGGCGCGGTGGGGAACAGGGAACTGTCGGGGCCGATGGGAGGTTCCGAGAGGGGAGAGGGCGGGGCGTTCGCATCGAGACTGCTCAGCTCGGGAGGAAAAGCCGCCGTGTCCTGCAACTCGTCCCGATAGTAAAGTTCGATGATGTAACCATAGTAGCGTCGTTCGCCAAGCTCGCGTTTTTGTTCTTCCGTAAATTCGGGCTGGAAATAGGTCACCTCGATGGTTTCGCGTCCGTTGTCGAGCCAGTCGTAGGGGGCCGAGGGAAATTCCTGCGAGGTATCGGCCGTGGAGGCCTCGGAAGTGTCGCCGTCCACCAGATCGTAGAAATAGACCAGCATGGCCATCTCCTTCGGATTGGGCCGGGCGGCGGGGTCCGCTTCCACGAGGACGCTGAGCACGACCTTTTCCCCCGAGTTGACCGTCTGGTCGTGCGCCGCGGTGACGCGACCGAGCCGAAGGACCGGAGGGGCCTTGCTCGAGGCCCCTCGTTGGCCCGAGAGTTCGCCCACGGCGATGTCATACCAGGGACCTCCGGCTTCCTTTCCCAGTTCCCTGACCCGCTCCCAGTAGAGCGAGGCCCGCGGTTCGATGCCCAGGCCCTCGAAGGTCGCCGCGATCTCGGCCAGGATCCGCGGGTGCTCGGGCAGGATCGCCTCGGCCTGGCGGAGGCTGTCGAGCGCCCCCTGCATGTCTCCGCTGGCTCGGCTCTCGGCTCCGTCATCGACGAGGCGCTCGACCGCCGGATCGGAGAGCGCGAGCGAAGGGGGGCTCCGGAGAGCGGCCTCCGAGAGGACCGTGGAAAGGGGGGGCGCCGTTTCCGGTCCGTCGAAACGGGGGGCCGGGAGCAGGTTGTCCACCCCCACGGGCGGGGTGGGACCAGTGACGATGCCGCTCTCGTCGCCATTTGCCGATTCGGTGCCCGGCAGAGTTTCCTGGCCGCGCTTCTTCGAAGGCTTGGGCGGTGGCGCCAGGTCGGGATCGATCAATTCCGGCATCGGAGGGAGTGCGGAGAAGTTCCCATCCGCCGTCTCACCGGTTGTCGGGGTGAGCGCGTTGTCGGGAAAAGCGGGAGTCGAACCGGGCGCCGTCCCCGGCTCGGAGGAATCCGGCGGCACGGGTTCGGCGACCGCGACCTGGTTGTCGGGGGGCACGGGACGCGTCACCACCGCCCATCCCACGGCGATCACCTGGGCGGCGGCAGCCAGGCCAAGCAGCCACATGGCGATGGTGAAGGTTCTCCCGGTTTCCCGGTGGGCGTTGAAGGTGTCTTTCGCCATGAAACGGCCTGATCCGAAACGACTTCTCGCGGAACCGGAACGGTACGGATCTTCCTTCCCACTGTCAACGTTGCCCGCGGCCCTTGCGCCGGGCGGGATCTACCGCAGGTTGTCGCCGCTTTTTTCTTCCCTTCGCGATGAGTGTCCCGAAAACCGAGCGCGTCACCCCGACGCAGAGCCTGGAGTCCCGCGATCTCGACCTGTCGCCGGTCGAGGTGGCGCGCGGACTGGCGCACCTGCCGGGGCTGGTGTTTCTCGATTCGTCGGCCGCGGAGATCGAGGCGTTTCGTCGCGACGCACGGTTTTCCCTGGTGGCCGCCGAGCCGAGAGAATGGATCGCGGGCGATTTTTTCGACCCTCGCGATCGGGATCGTCTCCGCGACGCCATGCGGAAGGAGGGAGCGAACCGGGGGTGCGGCCCCGATCGCGGATTTCCGGCCGGAGGAGCGATCGGCGCCATCGAGTATGACGGCCGCTTCCGCTTCGGGCTCTACCCGGAGGTCCTCGTATTCGACCACCGGAACGATTCCTGGTGGGAATGTGGACGGCTCGGCGAACGGATCCGAAGGGAAGCGATCTCGGCTCCGAAGGTGCCGGAGCCGGAGGAAGGGCCGAAATTTTCCCGCTCCCAGGATCGCGAGGCTTTCTGTGCCGGAGTTCGCCGCGCCCAGGAATACATCGCCGCCGGCGACATCTACCAGGTGAACCTGTCCCACCGATTCCGGAGCCCGTTCCGCGGCGATATCGGTAGCGCCTTTTCGCTCTACGAATCGCTTCGCGATGCCTCACCGGCCCCGTTCGCGGCCTTTCTCGATCTCGGCGACGACAGGCGGGTCCTCTCCTCGTCGCCCGAACTGTTCCTGGAAATGAGCGGCGGCGCCATCCGTACCCGGCCGATCAAGGGTACCCGGCCGCGGTTTCGCGATCCCGACCGCGACGAGAAATCGGCCTACGACCTGCTGACCTCGCCGAAGGAGATCGCCGAGCTGATCATGATCACCGACCTGGAGCGGAACGACCTCGGCCAGATCTGCGAATTCGGCAGCGTCCACGCCACCGACCTGCTGAAACTGGAACGCTACGCCCAGGTCTTTCACCTCGTCTCCACCGTGGAAGGCGCGCTGCGTCCGGGGATCGATCACGTCGAGGCCCTGGCGGCGTGCTTCCCTGGAGGATCCATCACCGGCGCGCCCAAGAAACGGGCCCGCGAGATCATCGCCGAACTCGAGCCCGAGCCGCGTGGACTCTATACCGGCACCATCGGCATGTTCGGTTTCGACGGCGAGAGCCGCTTCAACATCGCCATCCGCACCGCCATCATCGAGAACGGCGAACTGCATTTCCACGCCGGCGCCGGCATCGTGGCCGATTCCGTGCCCGATTCGGAATACGAGGAAACGCTCCACAAGGCGGCGGGAATTCTCCGGGCGTGCGGGACTATGGTTCTGGAGTGAGCGGATCGACGTAGCCGGGCGGGAACGGCGTTTCCGGGGAAGTATCTGGTTTCGGAAGAGCCACAGGAACGGGAGTTGGAAAACCGAGGCTGTCGGACTCCTTGGTTAGGATTGGTTCCGTGGCGGGAAATCGGGATCTCCAGTGCCTGGCAAACCACGACTTCCGGTCAATCATGCATTGCTCGCACTGGGAAACCCTGGCGCGAGTGGGAAGTGAGATGCAGCAGCCGCCCAGGACATAGCTCTCACCGAAAGGGAAGGCCTCAAGTTCCTTCGAGTCAGGAAGTGGGCCGGCCGGATACCCGTATACGATCGGTACGACCGAGACCAAAAGGGGAGTTCCGTGGACGGGACATCGCACCAAGTCCGATACGAGGTCGATCGGAGGACCTGGCCCGATCACGCGCAGACGGGTGAAAAACTCCGGAGGTCCCGGCCTTCCGGAGAGGGTAACACGGTCCAGCACGAGAAGAGCGAAGATCAGGACGAAAACTGCTGTCGTTCCAGAGGTCAGCAGGCGTGGGATCCTGACATGGGAATCGGAGGTTCTCACACGGGACATTGGAGTCTCGACCATTGGATCGTGACATCCATGTCCGGGAAATACGCCCCGTATGGCGCCCAGTGCTTCTCTATGAACTTGCGCACGGAGTTGGCGACCGGGGACTTGGCAATGAAAAAGGATCGAGTCACCGATCCGACCCTGTTTGGTAGGCCGCGAATGGCATACCGCTTGCAAGCTTATCATCCGCGCAAATTTTCCATCGATGCCTCGGATCGAGTCTTGCCCATGTCATGTGGGTCATGATTCAATCGAACGCTTCTTTTCTCTTGGAACTGTGAATCCCAGCCTTCGATGAAAACACTGCCCATCCTGCTCGCCGCCCTGGCGTTCGCCGGCCCGGTTTATGGAGACCGGGTCCTGGAACATGTCTCCGTCACCACCGGCAGCGCCGGCACCGGCGGCGGTCTGCAACCGGCGATGACGCCGGACGGCCGCTTCGTCGCCTTCCAGTCGCCTTCCTCCTTCATCCTCCCCGCCGGACAGGATACCAACGGCTCGAGCGACATCTTCGTCTACGATCGCTCTAACCAGTCGGTCGAGCGCGTTTCCGTCCGCTCCGACGGTTCCCAGCAATCGGGAAACAGCGAGTTTCCCACTATCAGCGAGGATGGGCGTTATGTCTGCTTCATCTCGGCGGCGCCGCTGGAGGCTTCCGATACCAACGGATTCGTCGATGTCTACGTGCACGACCGGGACACCGACGTGACCAAGCGCGTCTCGGTGAGTTCCGCGGGAGTGGCGGGGGATGGCGACGTGTTTTCCGCCCATATCTCCGGCGACGGCAGCACGGTGGTGTTCGATTCCGAGGCCACGACGATGGTGGGCGCCGGGGTGGACAACAATGGCGAGACCGATGTGTTCGTCCACGACATCAACTGGTCGGGGAACGGCACCACGACCCGGATCTCGGTCGATGCCAACGGGAACGAGGGAGATGATTTCAGCGATTTCCCGATGGTGTCCTATGACGGACGCTACGTGGCATTCACTTCGGGATTCACCGGGCTGGTGAATCCGCCGACACCGCAATTTTCGGACAACGTCTTCCGGTATGATCGGCAGACGGACACCATGATCTGCGTCAGTCTGCAGGCCAATGGCGATGCTCCCGCGGGCCAGCAGTTCCTCTGTGGGTTTTCGAGGGATGGCAACCGGGTGGCGTTCTCCAGCAATGGCAACGTCGAGTTCTTCCCGGGCAGCGGTTCCTCGTATACGGTCCGCCGCCTGTTTGGTCGAAAGATCGACGCGAACGAGATCTTCTGGATCTCGGCGGTTCACGGTGGGGGAGACCCCAACAACGACAGCTTCGGGCCGGTCAGTTTCTCGCATGATGGCCGCTTCGCCGCCTTCGCCGCGAGCGCGGGCAACCTGGTTCCTCCCGGAACGGATACCTTTGCGGGCGAGGATGTGTTTCTCCGCGATTTTCAAAACGGGACCACCAAGTTGATTTCGATCGCGGGCACGGAACAGGGGAATGGGAGCAGCAGCGCTCCGTCCATCTCGGGCGATGGTTCGGTGGTGGCGTTCCACTCGCTGGCCAACAATCTGTTTCCCTTTGATTTCAACAGCTTCTTCGATGTCTTCGTCTCGCGGAACGACGGTCCGCCGCCTCCGGTCTTCCTGACCTCGGTGGCGAGGAGTGGCGAGATGGCCCCAGGGCTGGCGGACACCTTCTTCAGTTCCTTCGGCTCCCGGGCGATCAACGGTGAGGGCGAAGTGCTCTTCGATGCCCGTTTGCGGGGTCCCGGGACGAGACGCGGAAAAAATCGGGCGGTTTTCTCGGATCTCGGAGGTTCCCTGGAGTCTCTTCTTCAAGCCCAGGATGACGTCAGCGGCTTTGGTGCGGAATACACCGACCACCTTTTCTGGGCACCCGTCACCGTGGTTCAGAACCGTCCGAGCCGTGGAATCTTCGACGGCTTGCTGCGCGGCCGGGGAGTGAACCGAAGCAACAATCGCGTCCTGATCGGCGACAACGGCACCAACCTGAGCCCGATCCTGCGCGTTGGTGACGAGATCCCGGAACTCGGAAACGCCCGGATTTCCCGATTCCTGGAGTTGGTCCAGAGCCGGGGTGCGAATCTTTCGGCGGCTTCCTATCGGCTGCGGCCCGATCGAAACCTGCCGGTCAACCGGGCGAACGATTCGGGCGCGCTCGTGTTCGATGACGCGGGGAATCTGTTCGCCGGTGGCTTGGCCACCCGCGAAGGATCTCCGGACTTCGGGAATTCGGGAGTGTTCGGCCAGCACTTCGGTCAACTGGCCATCGATGAGGGCGGCACGATCCATTTCGGCGCCTTCGTCATCGACGGGGTGGGCAGACCTCGCCCCCGGCCGGCGGCATTTCGCATTTCCGCGGGCGGTGCCCAGCGCGCCCGGATCATCGCCCGACACGAAACGCCCACGGGATTGAGCGACGTGGCGCTGCGCAATCTGCTGGGGGTCGCGGGAACGGGTTCGACCTCGCTGTTGCGGGGCACTTTTTCGGGTCTCGGGGTCAATCGGAGCAACAACGATGGCATCATCCGGGAAGGCGATCCGGGCTTCTGGCTGCGCAAGGGGGACGAGGTGCTGAACGGCGTCTTCGTCTCCCGCATCGTGAAGTTCTGGCCCGTGGGCACCGATCAACTGGTGGCCCAGGTGATGCTGCGCGGTGCGGGTGTCCGGGGAAACAACCGGATCGCGCTGCTGCTGCGGCAGGCGAATGGCCAATGGCTCGTCCTCATGCGCACCGGTGACAACGCGCCGGGTATCGACGGGGCCGCGATCCGGGCCATCCTTCGCGTGGAGGTGGATCCCGAGGCGGGCAACTATGCGGTGCTCGCCGCGCTGCGCGGGGTCCGGGGGTCGGAGAATCTCGGCCTGTTCGCCGGCCGGACGACGGCGGGCGACGATACCGTCAACCAGGGAGACCGGCTGACCTCCTTGATCCTGCAGAAGGGGCGCGGCTATTCCACGAATGTCACCGCGGAGGGCGTGATCCGATCGATGGTGCTCAATCCGCCGAACAACCGCGGCGGCGCCGGGGGACGCGGGCTCGCCCAACTCGCGGGCGAAGGCGGTCACATTTTCCTGGAGATTCGCGACCGTCGGGTGCGCGAACTGGTGGTGCTGCAACCGTGAGCGGGTCTTCCGGCGACGTCAGGCCGAGTGCTTTTCGATGAACTCGCGCACGGCCTCGGCGTCCGGCTCCAGCGGGTAACGCTTCTGGCGGCGCTTCTTCAGCACTTCCAGGAGCGGGTCGGTGGGCGTTTCCCCGATCGCCTTCTTGATGACGTTCGGGAACTTCGCCGGAGAGGCGGTCGCCAGCACCACGGTGGTGCGGTCGGGATCGATCTCCTGGAAAGCGCAGGCGGTGTGGGGATCGACCACGTAGCTGTATTCCTCCTTCACCCGCTGGATATTGGCGAGAATGTCGTCGTCGTCGCAGCGGGTGGCGGTGAAGATGTCGGGATCGAAGTTCGGGAGCTTGAGTTTCCCGCTCTTGGCGATCTTCGCCATCTGGCTGGCGGTCTTCTTGCCGTCTTCGCCGCAGTGGTAGTAGAGGAAGCGCTCGAAGTTCGAGGCGATCTGGATGTCCATGGATGGCGCCATGCTGGGATGCACGTCACCGGACTCGTATTCGCCGGTGGTGAAGAGGCGATGGAGGATGTCGTTGCGGTTGGTGGCGACGACGAACTTCTCGACCGGCAACCCCATCTTGTAGGCCATCCATCCGGCGAGGACATTGCCGAAATTCCCCGTCGGCACAGCGAAGTGAACATCGTTCCGATTCTCCGGGGGCAGCTGCATGTAGGCGTGCACGTAGTAGATGGACTGGGCGAGGATGCGCGCCAGGTTGATGGAATTGATGGCCGAGAGGCGGAGTTTCTTCTTCACTTCCAGGTCGCCCATCAGCTCCTTCACGATGCGCTGGGCGTCATCGAAGCTGCCCTCGATCGGGATCGGGAAAATATTCTTGGCGGCGGTGCAGGTCATCTGGCGTTCCTGCAGCGGGGAGATGCGGCCCTTGGGGTAGAGGATGAAAACGTTGACGCCTTCCTTGTTGGCAAGTCCGTGAATGGCCGCCGATCCGGTGTCTCCGGAAGTCGCGCCGAGCACGTTGATGGTTTCTCCGGTGGCGCGGATCTGGTGCTCGAAGAGATTGCCGATCAGTTGCAGGCCGAAGTCCTTGAAGGCGAGCGTCGGCCCGTGAAACAGCTCGAGGATGAAGAGATTCTCCGCGATCTGCTGGAGCGGCGCGGTCATCGTCTCGGCGAAACTGCCGTAGCTCTCGTCGATCAGTGCGATCAGCTCGTCGGAGTCGTGATCGGTGTCGAAAAGGTTGAAGAAGTCCCACGCCAGGGCCGGGTAGGGCATGGGAGTCTCCTCCAGCAGGAGATCGGCGGGGATCGAGGGCAGGGATTCCGGCACGTAGAGTCCGCCGTCGGGGGCGAGGCCATGGGCGAAGGCTTCGGCAAATCCGACCGCTTCCGATTTTCCGCGGGTGGAGACGTATTTCATGGCTGAGAAAGAGTGGGGGAGCTGTTCAGTTCGTCCAGGGCCTCGAGGGTTCCGGCCACGGTTCCGAACGTCGGTGCAAACATCCAGCCGACAAACGGAATTGTCATCAAAAGCAGATAACCGGCGCCCAATCCACTCGCCAGACCGGCGCGTTCACGGGTGAATCGCCGGCTCTCGGTGACGGAGAGGCCGCGGTATTCGAGCGGGAAATCCATGAGGCCGATCCCGAGGAAACGCGACTCCACCAGCAGGAGGCCGGCCGCGCTGAGAAACGGTCCCACGATGGGAAGGAGGGCGAGAAGCAGGCAGCCCAGGGTGAGCCCGATCTCGCGGGTCATGCCCCCGAGATTGATCCTGATGGCCCGGCCGACGGCCTGGGCGGCGCCCAGTCGCTGGCGGTAGGACTCGCCCTCGGCGCCGCGGACGGTCAGTTCGGCGAGGCGGCCCAGGAGCGGAGCGAGGGCCACGAGGACGAGTTGCTTGTGGAGAAAGATGAAGGCGACGATCCAGGCGAACGCCGCCACGATGCCGATGGACCAGGTCACGGTGGCGTCGAGCCACTCCCAGGGAATGACGATCTTCTCGTCGAGCCATTCCGCCAGGCCTCGCGAGGAGCGATAGGCGAGGAGGAGCACCCCGGTGCCGAGCAGGAGACTGACGATGCCGGGAGCGATCTGGTAGTGCCAGAGCCGATAGCGGGTGAACGCCGCGGGCGCGCGGAGGAAGGCGCGAAAGCCGGTCGCGAATCCCGCCACGAAGGTGCGCGGAGACGGGGGCGGGCTGACGACGGATTCGGGCATGGAATTCATGTTTCCGCTCCCCGGCCGCGCGCGAAGCGGTAGGAGATCAGAGCGACTCCACCCGCATGAGGACGGGATCCTCGCGGATGCAGTCGAGCGCCTTGAGCTGCGCCAGGGCCGCGCGGATGGTGCCGAAGCTGGCGTAGTCGAGCATCAGGACGATGGGTGCGGAGCCGGGTTCGTGGTCCTCGGGCTGGATCACGGAGAGGATCCCGATGTCGTGGTCGCCGAGCACGCGGGCGATCTGGGCGAGCACGCCGGGCTGGTCGTCGGCCTCGACCCGGAGGTAATACTTGGAGGCGCTTTCCTCGATCGGCAGCGGTTTGCCGTAGAGGCCGTGGGGAACGAATCCGGTGTGCCCCTCGCAGTTGTTTCGCCAGAGCGCCGCGTCGGCGAGGTCGCTGATGACGGAACTGGAGGTGGGATCCTGTCCGGCGCCGGAACCGTAGAACAGGGTCTCCCCGACCACATCGCCGCGGATGAGGATGGCGTTGAAGACGCCGTTCACGGAGGCGAGGATGTGGCCGCGCGGGATCAGCGACGGCTGCACGCGCAGCTCGATGGCGCTGGAATCGGGGTGGAGGCGGATGACGGCCAGCAACTTGACCACGTAGCCGAAACGCTGCGCGAAATCGATGTCGCGGCGGGTGATCTTTTCGATGCCCTCCACGTAGACCCGGTCGGTCGGGACCCAGCAGCCGTAGCTCAGGGACGCGAGGATGATGGCCTTGTGGGCGGCATCCCAGCCGTTGATGTCGAGAGTGGGGTCGGCTTCGGCATACCCGAGTTGCTGGGCTTCGGCGAGAGCCTCGGGGTAGTCGAGACCGGCTTCGGTCATCCGGGTGAGGATGTAGTTGCAGGTGCCGTTGATGATTCCCGCCACCGCCTCGATGTGGTTGCCGACGAGGGATTCCTGGACCGTCTTGATGATGGGAATTCCGCCGGCGACGGCCGCTTCGAAATAGATCGGCGTCTTCCGTTCGTCGGCGATGGCGAAAAGTTCCTGGCCGCGTTCGGCGAGCAGGGCCTTGTTGCCGGTCACGACGGTCTTGCCGCGTTCCAGGGCCGCCTTGACCAGGTCGAAGGCGCGATCGGTACCGCCGATCAGCTCGACGACGATGTCGATGGCGTCGTCCTCCACCAGCGAATCGAGGTCGGTGGTCATGAGGTCCGCCGGAAGTTCCACGTCCCGCGGCTTGGAAAGGTCGCGGACCGCGATCCGCCGAACCTCGAGGCCGCGTCCGAGACGTTTCTCGAGCAGGGCCCGGTTCTTGAGCAGGTTCTTGTAGACACCGGCACCGACGTTGCCGAAGCCGGCCAGTCCGATTTGCAGGGGAGGCTGTTCTTGATTCGCCATAGGGAGTCGGGCGCTAGAAAAGACGAGTTTGGGGCCTTAGGCAAGCGGCCCGGAGAGATTTCGGTTTTCAGGCTCCGGTTTTCGGGGTTTCCTGCTCGGGTGTGTGGAGAGAATTTCCGCACCCCCTGACGAGAGCATGCCGGGCCGTCTTCGGACGGAACACCGGTGCCAGCGAAATCTTTCCCGCCAGTCGTGATGAAAACCGGCCTCCTCCTCGACGAGTTCTACACCGCTCACGATCCGGGCGCGCATCACCCCGAAGCGCCCGGGCGTATCCGGGCGATCATCGAAGAGCTGGAGCGGCGTGGCCTGGACGAGCGCTGCGCGACCATCGGGAAGCGGGCGGTCACCGACGAGGAAGTGCTCCGGGTGCACACGCCCGGCTACCTGGAGACCGTCCTCCGCGAGATTGACGGCACCGGTTCGGGCATGCTGAGCACCGGGGATACCAACTACGGATTCCAGACGCTCGAGGTGGCGCGCGATGCCGCCGGCGGATTGCTCGACGCCGTCGATGCGGTCATGAAAGGCGAAGTCGCCAACGCCTTCTGCGCCGTTCGTCCTCCGGGGCACCATGCCACCGCCGAGCGTGGCATGGGTTTCTGCGTCTTCAACAACGCGGCCATCGCCGCCCGTCACGCCCAGGCCGTTCACGGCGTCGAGCGCGTCGCCATCATCGACTGGGACGTGCATCACGGCAACGGAACCCAGGACATCTTCTACGAGGACGGCAGCGTCTTCTATTTCAGCACCCACCAGCATCCCTGGTATCCGGGAACCGGGTTGGCGCACGAAACCGGGGCCGGCGCCGGGAAGGACACCACGCTCAACTACCCGCTGCCCGCCGGCACGGGCATGGAGGCCATCGGTCGCGCCTTTCGCGAGGACTTCGCGAAGAAGATGAAGGACTACCGGCCCGATCTCGTCATCGTTTCGGCCGGCTTCGATTCGCGGGCCGAGGATCCACTCGGACAGTTTCGCCTCACCGACGACGATTTCGCCGCCCTGACGAAGATTCTCGCCGAGATCGCGGGCGAGTTTGCCGATGGTCGGCTCGTCTCCGTGCTCGAAGGGGGCTACAACCAGGCCGGACTCGCCAAGGCGGTGGCCACCCACTTGGAGACACTGCTGGACGTGGCGTGAGGAATCGATAAGAAGCCGCGCCGATCAGAAGGCGGGCAGGCTTCGCAGCGGCGAGTATTCCACCTTGGGATCGGCGTAGTTGGCCAGCAGGCGATCGGATCCGGTGAAGGCCACGACCTCGTCCCCTTGACGGACCACCATCACGAAGCCGCGGGCGCGAACCTGGGTGTGCTTGCGTTCCTTCTTCGGCACCTGGTCGTGATCGTCGGCCTTGCCCTTGTAGGAACTCTCCGCCCGGGTGTAGAGTTCGAGCGATCGCTCCTCGCCGCGCCTCAGCTTGACGGACTGCGAGGATTTGGCCATCAGGTAGTGGTCCTTCTTCCGATCGGTGATGCCGAGAAAATAGATGTCGAGGGTGACTTCGGTGGGAAAGTTCGAGAGGTTCGTCAATTCCGCCGTCGCCCGCCAGCGGTTCCTGGTCATGTGGGAAGGGGTGCCGGTGACGCGGCCGGCCAACCGGATGTTCGGCAACTTTCCCGCCAGCTCTCCGGCCGCCTCCCTTTCCTTCTCCCACGCCGCGAGGGCTTCTTCGGCGGTCTCGCCCAGGGAATTGGTCTTCGGGCCGTTCTCGATCGCGGCGAGCTGCTTTCGTCCGGCTTTCTCCGCGATCATTTTTTCCAACTGGGAGCGGTGGGCGGCCTGGCGGTGATCCGGCCCTTCGTCCTTCCGCCTTCGTTTCTGCTCCTCGGTAACGAGGCGGACATTGGCGAGTTGATTCGAGGCGGCGGGAAAATCCTTCGCCGGAACGATCAGTTCGAACACGCACCGATCGCCCACTCCGCGTCCGCGCGTGATGCGTTCGTAGAATTTCCCGTTCTCCGTGAAGAGCCCACGCCCGTTGGCGGTGCGCCAGGTGGTGAGAACGGCGTTCATCGTCAGCAGGCGCTCGTAGTCGCCCATTCCCTCGCAGAAATCGAGAGCGTTCTCGATCAGGCTCTCCGGGGCCGGACCGTTGCCGCGGTGGCTTTTCTCCACCAGTTCGATCGCCGCGATCATGCGCTGGCGCAGCCGGGCGATCTCGTCGGCATTGGCCTTGGAGGCGGGAGGAGTGGCCCGGAGGTGGCGGGCCAGCGCCTGGGCGTCCCGATTGATTCCCGACTTGGCGGCAGAAGCGCTGCCTTGCGCCAGAACAGCGATTGCCAGGAAGGAGGCAGTCAGCGCGATGGGGAACTGGCGGAATCTTCTCATGGCCGGAATTCCGGGGAGTCTACCGGAAACGAACGTCCGAGTGCCACCGAAAAGGCGGAGGATTTCCCGCCTTCTCAACCGAGGCGTCCGCGGTAGTCCTCGTAACCGAACTGCCGCAGGCACGTGCACACTCCGTTTTCCTTCACCAGCGAGATGCCGGGCAGGGGCACGCCATTGAAGGTGGTCGTCTTCACCATGGTGTAGTGGGCCATGTCGTGAAAGACCAGCCGATCCCCGATCTCCAGAGGGGTGTCGAAACTGTAGTCGCCGATGACATCCCCGGCGAGGCAGGTCGGACCGCCGAGCCGATAGGTGTGGGCCTTGTCGCCCGGCAGGCCGGCGCCCTCGATCACCGGACGGTAGGGCATCTCGAGGACATCGGGCATGTGGGCGGTGGCGGAGACGTCGAGCACGGCGATGGGTATGCCGTTCTCCACCAGGTCGATGACGGAGCCGATGAGCACCCCGGTCCGGATGGCGATGGCTTCCCCGGGTTCGAGGTAGACCTGCAGGTGGGGATGGCGTTCCCGGATTCCGGCGAGCAGGCGGACGAGATGTTCCACATCATACTCGGGTGCGGTGATGAGATGCCCACCGCCGAGATTGAGCCACTTCATGCGGCGCAGCCAGGGATCGAATTTTGCGTAGACCGACTCCAGGGTTCGCTCCAGGGCGTCGGGCCCCTGTTCGCAGAGGGTGTGGAAATGGAGGCCCTCGATCCCGTCGAGGTCGGCTCCCTCGAGCTGGGCCGCGAGCACCCCGAACCGCGAGCCCGGGGCGCAGGGATTGTAGATCTCCGCGACGGCCTCGGCGTACTCGGGATTGATCCGCAAGCCGCACGAAATGGCGCGCGGAGCCGCCAGCACCTCGTCCTGGTAGCGGTGCCACTGTCCCAGGGAATTGAAGACGAAGTGATCGGCGATCTCGACCAGGGCGGTGATCTCGTCCGGCTTGAAGGCGGGAGAAAACACGTGGACCTCGCCGCCGAACTCCTCGGCTCCGAGACGGGCTTCGTGGAGTCCGCTCGCCGCCGTGCCGCTGAGATAGGGGCGCAGGCCGGGATAGACCGGGAAACAGGCGAAGGCCTTCTGCGCCAGCAGGATCTTCGCGCCCGTCCGTTCCCGGACCCCGGCCAGGATCTCGCCGTTGCGATGCAGGGCCGACTCGTCGAGCACGAAGGCCGGCGTATCCTGACCGCCCGCGGCGAAGGCATCAGCCAGGGCGCGGACCTGGTCCGCGGGCATCGAACTCGAGCCGGAGGCGAAAGCGGAGTCAGCCATGGAGTCGCGAGGTGATCAGGAAAGCTCCAGCGGTTCCGCCTCGATCACTTCCCAGGGCAGGCCCCAGCGGTTGAGGTCCTCCATGAAGGGATCGGGATCGAGCTGTTCCAGGTTCCACACGCCCGGCTGGCGCCAGTGTCCGTTGAGGACCTGGCGGGCACCGATCATGGCGGGCGCGCCGGCGGTGTAGCTGATGGCCTGGCTCTTCACCTCGGCGTAGCAGGCCTGGTGGTCGCAGACGTTGTAGATGAAGCGCGTGCCCATCTCGCCCGTTTCCTTGAGCCGGCCGGTGACGAGACAGCCGATGCAGGTCTTGCCTTTCGTCAGCGGTCCCAGGCTGGCGGGATCGGGCAGGAGTTTCTTCAGGAACTGGATGGGAACGATCTCCTTCCCTTCGTAGTCGATCGGGTCGATCGAGGTGAGGCCGACATTTTCCAGGACCTTGAGATGAGTGATGTAGTTCTGGGAAAAGGTCATCCAGAACCGGATGCGTTCGAGTCCGGGGAGATTCTTGGCCAGGCTCTCCAGTTCCTCGTGGTAGAGCAGGTAGATGCGACGCGTGCCCACGTCGGGATCGGGGAAGGGATAGTCGTGGCCGATCTCCAGCGGTTGCGTCTCCTTCCACTCCCCGCGTTCCCAGTAGCGTCCGTTCTGGGTGATCTCGCGGAGGTTGATCTCCGGGTTGAAGTTGGTGGCGAAGGGTAGCCCGTGATCGCCGGCGTTGGCGTCGATGATGTCCACCGTCCGGATCTCGTCGAAGAGATGCTTCAGCGCCCAAGCGCAGAAGACGTTGGTGGTGCCGGGGTCGAAACCGGAGCCGAGGATGGCGGTCAGGCCGGCTTCCCGGAATTTCTCCTGGTAGGCCCATTGCCAGGAATACTCGAACTTGGCGGTCTCCGGCGGCTCGTAGTTGGCGGTGTCGAGATAGTGCACGCCCGCTTCCAGGCAGGCATCCATCAGCGGCAGGTCCTGGTAGGGGAGGGCGATGTTGAGCAGGATCTCGGGTTCCAGGTTGCGGAGCAGGACGACCGTTTCGGCGACGTTGTCGGCGTCCAACTGGGCGGTGCGGATCTCGACACCGGTGGCGGCCTTCACGTCGTCGGCGATCGCGTCGGCGCGTGCCTTGGTGCGAGTCGCGAGCCAGATCTCGCCGAAAGTTTCCGCGTCCTGGGCGCACTTGTGTGCCACCACGTTGCCGACGCCGCCGGCACCCACGATGAGTGTCTTGCGCATGATGAAAGGTAGGGGCTGAATGAAACAGGGATCGGAGTTCCGGGATAGTCCACCCGGGCACCGGAATGAAGGGCGGAAAGAGTCCGCCGGGGTGCGAAATTGTCAAAACCGATTTGGGTTCGACGCGTCGATTGTCACACGCCTTTCAGGAAACCTCGGAAAGCCCCGTTGACGGTGGCCCCGAGGCGGGCGCATGATGGGAGAAACGATCATGGCGGAGACCTCCTCGAGAAAACGAATCGCCTTCCTCGGTGCCGGCGACATTTCCCTGCTTCACGCCGAGGCCATCGCGGCCTGTCCGGGGGCGGAGTTGGCGGGTCTCTGGTCCATCGATCCCGCGCTCAATCGGGAAAAGGCGGAGCGTTTCGGCTGCCGAATCTACGAATCCGCCGAGTCG
>JAUIGT010000572.1 GCA_030432615.1 Verrucomicrobiia bacterium | reverse complement strand
TTCACCGGCAACGCCGATGACGTTCAACTCGCCACTCCGAACCTGGAACGCCTCGCCCGCATGGGAGTCCGGTTCACCGATGCCCACACCCCGGCCTCCCGCTGCACCACGACCCGCTACGCCCTGCTCACCGGACGCTACGCCTGGCGCGGAAGGATGAAACACTGGGTCCTCTTCGGTTCCCAGGGAGATCCCCTCATCGAGCGCGACCGGCCGACACTGGCGACCCTGTTTCACGACACCGGCTACGGCACCGCCATGGTCGGCAAGTGGCACGTCGGCCTGCGCTACACGCGGTCCGACGGGAAGCCGGCCGCCGGGTGGGACGATGCCGACCTCACCAAGCCGCTCTACGACGGACCGCTCGACCACGGCTTCGACTACGCCCGATTCACCTCGCGCTCCCATGGCACCTCGGGTCCGGATGCCGGCGCGGAATCTCCCAAGAAACGAAAACGAAACCAGCCCGACCAGGACATCGGCCCCGGCCACATCCACGGACGCGAGATCGTGAGCGCCACCGGAAACGGCAAGGAACTGGCGAAAGAAGGCCCCGACGCCTACGTGCTCAGCCAGCTGGGCAGTCGCCACTCCGACCACGCCATCGACTACCTCGACACCCACCTCGCCGGAGGCTGGAACGAGTCGAAACCCTTCTTCCTCTACTACCCATCCAACTCCAATCACGGTCCCTACACGCCCACCGACGCCATTGACGGCGTTCCCGTGAAAGGCGCCGCCCGCACCAAGTCCGGCGAACCGATGGACGAACGTCACGACTACATCTACGAGAACGACGTCGCCGTCGGGCGGCTGCTCGACTACCTTGAAGCGAACGACGATCCCCGTCATCCCGGGAAGAAATTGATCGAGACCACTCTCGTCATCTTCACCAGCGACAACGGCGCGGAGAAGGACAGCGACATCGCCACCGGCCCCTTCCGCAGTCACAAGGGCTCCTGCTTCGAGGGCGGCCACCGGGTGCCCTTCCTCGTGGCTTGGGGAGCGGGAGGGATCGGGAATGGCAATCCCGACACTCCGGGTCAGTCCAATCCGGCACCCATCAGCTTGACCGATCTCTACGCCACGTTTTCGGAGATGCTCGATTGGCCTCTACCCTCCCTCTTTCTGGGAGAAAAGGGTGCGGAAGACAGTGTCTCGGTGCTGCCGCTCTGGAAAGGCGAATCGCCGGAATGGCCCCGACCGCCTCTCTTCTTCCACGATCACAAGGAGTCGAAAGACGATCCGGCGGTGGCTGCGATGCGTTTGGACAATCCCCGAATCGGCGGCCGGATTTTCGAGGGGCAATGGAAGATCTTTTTCGACGCCCGACTCATCCGCCTCGGCAGCGCTCATCCGTTCGCGCTCTACGACCTGGCGACGGATCAAAGGGAAGAGGCAGATCGCCTCGACGATCCTTCCCTCGCGCCGCTGGTCAATCGCCTGGTCGCCTTGGCCGAAGACCACCGCAACGCCGGCGGTCACCGGTTCGTGATCGACGAAACCCCGCCCCGCATCACTTTCCGCTGGGGCGATGACGGAGTTCCCGCCGAGGCGGAGCGCGACTACCGGCCTCCGTTTCACGACCAGGCCATTCCCCAGGAATTCGATACACCCGAGGGCGATCTGAAACTCTACCTCACATCTCCCTACTGCCATCCTTTGACCAAACTTCATGAGAATCTCAACGGGTTGGGGATCGAAAGTGGAAAGCTCAAACAGGTCGATGGCGATGACTCCCTTTCCCTCCACTTCGACCGGGACGTGATCATCGAGTCCGTCGGCCTGGTCGCCGGCAACGGAGTCTGTGGAGGCGCCTATGGAGTCCATCAATCACCCTCCCTGCCGATCTACTGCCTCGATGGAGATATCGACTCTCAGGACCAAGCGGGTCTATTGAGTGATCTCGGATTTCTCCCCGCCGGAAAGACACTCACACTGACCTCCCGGCCTTATCTTGGTGTCGAGCAACCGGGACGCTGGCGGTTGAAATCGCTCACCATCCGACTGCTTCCGTCCGATATTCAGCTCAGGGCGGCCCGCGGACAGTGATCCCGACGCTGTGTCCCGAAGCGGACCAAGCCTCTTCCCCGGATTTGACAGATCGCGCCCGGGAATTCAGGCTCCCCTTCCCTCCCCAACGAAAGCCCTGCCAATTCCATGAAAAACCCCATTCTATTTCTTGCGCTTCTTTGCGTTTTTTGCGGCTTCCTTTCCGCTGCCGAGAAACCCAACGTCATCGTCATCATGGCCGACGACCTCGGCTACGGCGATCTCTCCTGCTACGGCGCCGACGACTTCGAGACGCCGAACATCGACCAACTCGCGGCCGAGGGCACCCGCTTCACCAGCGGCTACTGCTCGGCCTCGACCTGCACCCCGACGCGCTACTCCTTTCTCACCGGCACCTACGCCTTTCGCAAGGAAGGCACCGGCATCGCCCCGCCGAACGGACCGCTGACCATCGATCCGGATACCTTCACTCTGCCCGACCTGATGAAGAAGGCCGGCTACCGGACTGCGGTCGTCGGCAAGTGGCACCTCGGCCTCGGAGAAAAGGGACAGGGGCCCGACTGGAACGGAGAATTGAAGCCGGGGCCGCGGGAGATCGGTTTCGACTACAACTTTCTCCTCCCCACCACCAACGACCGGGTGCCCCAGGTCTACGTGGAGAACCATCGCGTCCTCAACCTCGACCCGAAGGATCCGCTCTGGGTCGGCACCAAGAAACCGAGCGAGGATCACCCCACCGGCATCACTCACCGCGACACCCTCAAGATGGACTGGTCGCACGGCCACAATGGCACCATCCACAACGGCATCAGCCGGATCGGATTCTACACCGGAGGCCACGCCGCCCGATTCCGCGACGAGGATCTCGCCGACAAGTGGGTGGAAAAATCGATCGAGTGGATGGAACAACAGCAGCAGAACCCGAAGGAACCCTTCTTCCTCTTCTTCGCTTCCCACGATCTGCACGTGCCCCGCATGCCGCACGAACGCTTCCAGGGCGCGACCCGGCTCGGCTACCGGGCCGACTCCATCGTCCAGCTCGACTGGTGCGTCGGGGAACTGATGAAGGCTGTGGATCGGCTCGGCATCGCGGAAAACACCCTCTTCGTTTTCTGTTCCGACAACGGACCCGTGATGGACGACGGCTACCAGGACTTCGCCCTGGAAAAACTCGGCGATCACCGCGCCGCCGGCCCCTACACCGGTGGCAAGTACAGCGTCTATGAAGGCGGAACGCGCACGCCTTTCATCACCCGGTGGAAGGGCCGGATCGAACCCGGAACCGTTTCCGACGAGATCGTCTGCACCATCGACATCGCCGGGAGTCTCGCTTCGCTGACCGACACCGCGCTACCGGAGGATGCCTGCCTCGACAGCTTCGACGTCATGGGAGCGCTGCTAGGGAAAGCCGAAGCGGAGGGGCGCGAATCACTGGTCCAGCAGGACAACGGCAGCAAGGGAAACTACGGCTATCGCAGCGGCGATTGGAAGTTGGTCCGCCAGGATTCGAAACAGGCCCGGAACATGGTGGTCGAGAAGCCCCTCGAAAACACCAAGGTGCCGCGGTTCCAGCTGTTCGATCTCTCGAAGGATCCCGCCGAGAAGAACAACGTCATCGAGGAACATCCCGAGGTCGCCGAGCAGATGAAAGCACAGCTGGAGGAAATCATCGCGTCGGGCCGGAGTCGTGGGTGAGGAATGGCCGCAAAAAATTCAAAAAGCCGCAAGAAGATTTCCTCCCGTCTCATGCCAAGGAAAGATCCGATTTTTGAGCTTTGCGACCAAGTCAGGGAAACGGGTTTTGCCATTCATCGATTCCTGGGACCGGGCCACCTCGAAAAAGTGTATGAAAACGCAATGGTTCACAGATTGCGAGA
>JAUIGT010000571.1 GCA_030432615.1 Verrucomicrobiia bacterium | reverse complement strand
TGCGTCTCGGAGACCGGGAAGGAACGTTTCCTCAAGTACGGTTTCCGCTGGGAACTGGAGACGCCGGCCGGAAACCAGTCTGACGAAAAGCCGTGAGACGTGTCCTTCACCGGGGCGGGACGGACCTGCTTTTCTTCGCCGTCCTGGTTTCCATCGGCGGGATGTACCTGCTGCTGATCCTCGGCATGCTGCTCGCCGATGTCTACTACGCGGGCACCCATGTCTCCGGGCGGGAATTCATCGACCTGCTGAACAACGAGAACATCCGCTACTCCATCTGGCTGACGCTGATCAGCTGCACGATCTCCGCGTTGCTCTCCATCGTGGTCGCGGTTCCGTCCGGCTACCTGCTGTCGCGCTACGGTTTCCGCGGGAAGACACTCGTCGATGCCGTGCTCGACATTCCCATCGTCCTGCCACCGCTGGTGGTGGGACTGAGCCTGCTGATTCTCTTCAACAAGATGCCTCCCGAATCGTGGGGACTCGGTTCCTTCGAGGACATGATCCAGCGGGTGTTTGGAGAAAAGGCGGGGGTTACCTACAAGATTCCCGCCGTCATCCTCGCCCAGTTCTCGGTATCCTGCGCCTTCGCGGTGCGGACCATGCGCAACACCTTCGACCAGATCTCGCCCCGGACCGAGCAGGTGGCGCGGACGCTCGGTTGCTCTCATGCCCGGGCTTTCTTCTCGGTGGTGGTGCCCGAATCGTGGCGCGGGATTTCCACCGCGGGCACCCTGGCGTGGACCCGGGCGATGGGAGAGTTCGGACCCATCCTCGTCTTCGCGAGCACCATCCGGGGACGGACCGAGGTGCTGTCGAGCACGGTCTTCCTGGAGATCAGCATCGGCAACCTCGAGGGCGCGGTAATGGTGTCATTGCTGATGGTGACGCTCGCCCTCGTCGTCCTGGTAGCGGTGCGGGTGTGGGACAAGAACCAGCAACACCGGATTTTGATCTGAGAATTTTCGAGGAACCGCTGATGAACGCTGATTTTCGCTGATTCTTTTTTCCATCGATATGAACCGGAGCCGAAGCAGAAAAATTGGGGAAATGCGCGGAACGAATTCCTCCGCGAAAGATGTTTCGCGTCCATCTGCGGGCACTCGCGGTTCCCTTTTTCGCTTATGATTGCTGTTCAAGACCTGGGTGTTCGCGCCGGCGATTTTCGGCTCGACGGGATTTCGTTCGAGATTCCGGCGGGCGGTTATGGGGTGCTCATGGGCAGGACCGGCTGCGGCAAGACGACCATCCTCGAGGCCATCTGCGGACTGAAGCAGGTGACGGCCGGGACCATTCGGTTGGGGGATCGCGAGGTCACCGACCTGCCCGCCAGCCTGCGAGGGATCGGCTTCGTTCCCCAGGACGGGACCTTGTTCACGACGATGACGGTGCGTCAGCATCTCGCCTTCGGACCGAAGGTGCAGGGCTGGTCGAAGGGGGACATCGACCGACGCGTCGATGAGTTGGCGGGCGAACTGGGAATCTCCCACCTGCTGAAGCGGAAGCCCTACGGTCTCAGTGGCGGCGAACGCCAGCGAGTATCGCTCGGCCGGGCGTTGGCGGTGAAACCCAAGGTCATCTGCCTGGATGAACCGCTCAGCGCGCTGGACGAAAATACGCATGCGGAGATGACGGCGTTGATTCGGAGGTTGGTGACCGAGAACGGCATCACCGCCCTGCACATCACCCACAGCCGGACCGAGGCCGAAGCGATCGCCGATCGCATCTTCCTGCTCGAAGAGGGAAAGCTCCGGGCATTGGATTCGTCGGAGAAAGAAAAGAAAGCATGATGAAGAAATTCTGGATCAAGGTGCTGCTCTGCGTGCTGGCCATCGAGCTGCTCGGTGGCTTGGGCGGCATCATCACCAGCACCTCGGTGAAGGACTGGTATCCCACGCTCGACAAGCCACCGGGAACGCCGCCGAACTGGCTGTTCGCCCCGGTGTGGACGACCCTCTTCGCGCTGATGGGGATCGCTCTCGCGCGGGTCTGGCACAAGGGGGAACCCGGATCTCCAAAGAAGCGGGCGCTGACCTGGTTCGCCATCCAGATGGTCTTGAACGTGATCTGGACCCCGGTGTTCTTCGGGCTGCATCAGTTGGGCGTGGCCCTGGTGGTGATCGTGCTGCTGTGGATCGCCATCGTGATGACGATCCGGAGTTTCCGTCCCATCGACCGCCCTGCGGCCTGGCTGCTGGTTCCCTACCTCGCCTGGGTGAGCTACGCCACCTACCTCAACGCCGGGAACTGGTGGCTGAATCGATGAACGACATCGACGCCTTCGTCGCCGACCTGCGAGAAGCCTTTTCCGCCGAAGCCGATCCTGACCGGGCCGAGGGCATGCGGGCCTACCTGAAAAACCGGTTCGCGTTTTTCGGGATCGGGACGGAACCGAGGCGACGGCTCCTGAAAGCCTTCGTGACGCAGCGGGGTGGTTGGCCGAAAATCGAGGAGGCCAGGGAGCTGAGCCGCCGGCTCTGGCGTGAACCCGAGCGCGAGTTCCACTACTGCGGACAGGAATTGCTGGAAAAGCGGTCGCGGCTCCTGACGGACGAGGATTTGCCGCTCATCGAGCACCTGGTGACCCACCAGTCGTGGTGGGACACCGTGGATTTTCTGGCGACGAAGCTGTCCGGCGATATCCTGAAACGGCATCGCGACCGGTTGGTGCCGGCGACATCGCGGTGGCTCGACTCGGGAAATCTCTGGCTTCAACGGACGGCGATCCTCTGCCAGCTGAAGTGGAAGGAGGATACCGATCGGGCCGTGCTGGTCGAAGCCATCGAGCGAACCCGGGGTTCATCCGAGTTCTTTCTCCGCAAGGCGATCGGTTGGTCGTTGCGGGAGGTCGCGAAGACCGATCCTGATTGGGTGCGCGACTTCGTCGATCGCACCGAACTGAGCCCCCTGAGTCGTCGCGAGGCGTTGAAGCATCTTTGAGGCAGGGAGCGCGACGATCCTTCGTCGCCCCGGTCGGCCTGTTGCGACGAGGGATCGTCGCGCTCCATCAGGCAGGCGCCGACGTCACCGGCACGAAACGTCCCCGGGCCTCGGCTCGGAGTCGCTGGATGTCCTCGGCCCGTGTCCGGGACAGCGGCACCGTCTGCCGGATTTCGTGAAGGAGCAGTTCCGTGGTGAGCGGCTGACGCTGGTAGAGCGACTCGTAGAGCGCGGCGATGACGGCCTGCTCGATTTCGGCGCCGGAAAATCCCTCGGTGGCCGCCACGAGTGCGGCGAGATCGAAGGCCTCGACTTCCTGTTTCCGGCGCTGGAGATGAATGCCGAGAATGTGTTGTCGCTCGTTCGCATTCGGGAGGTCGATGAAGAAGATCTCGTCGAATCGGCCCTTGCGGAGAAACTCCGGCGGGAGGGCGAAGAGGTCGTTGGAGGTGCCGACCACGAAGACGGCCGCAGATTTTTCCTGCAGCCAGGTGAGGAAGCCGCCGAGGAGGCGCTGACTGGTGCCGCCGTCGGTACTTTCACCTCCGCTGGAACCTCCACCGAAGGCTTTCTCGATCTCATCGATCCACAGCACCGCCGGGGCCAGCGATTCCGCCAGCCGGGTGGCCTGTCGGAAATTGCGTTCGGATTCGCCGATGTACTTGTTGTAGAGGCGGCCGGCATCGAGCTTGAGCAGAGGGACGTTCCAGTCCCGGGCGATCAGCTTGGCGGCGAGAGATTTTCCGCAGCCCTGGATGCCGGTCAGGAGAACGCCCTTGGGAGGCTCGAGATTGAGTGCCTGGGCTTCGGGGGAAAATCCGACCGTGGCTCGCTGAAGCCAGCGCTTGAGATTGTCGAAACCGCCCAGGGCAGGAAGGTCGTCACCCGGGGGAAAGTATTCCAGCACGCTGTCTTCGCGGATCTGTTTCGCCTTTTCCTGGACGATTCGCCAGCAG
>JAUIGT010000570.1 GCA_030432615.1 Verrucomicrobiia bacterium | reverse complement strand
GCGAGAATACTCGTGAGACGTTTCATGACACGGAACGGATGGCGCGCGAAGTTATTTAAGACCGATTAGGAGATTGCCTTACTCCGCCGATTTCGTCAAACCCTCTTCGGTCGCGGAGGCAACCCTCGTGTTGACTCGACAATCCGGGGGAATGTCTCCACGATCGCGCGTTCCCTCTCACCGATTTCCACACCCATGAAACGCCGCCAGTTTCTCTCCGCTTCCGGAGCCGCCCTCGCCACCGGCTCCCTCGCCGCCCGCGGTGCCGGGCAATCCGGCAGGAAACCGAACCTGCTGATCATTCACTGCGACGAACTCAACTTCCGCACCCTCGGCTGCTACCGCGACACCTTGCCGCCCGAGCAGGCGCTGATGTGGGGCCCCCGGGCCGTGTGCGAGACGCCTCATCTCGACGCCCTCGCCCGGGAGGGAACCCTCTGCACCAAGTTCTACGCCGCCACCCCGGTGTGCTCCCCTTCCCGATCCTCCTTCCTGTCGGGCCAATACCCGCAGCAGACTCCGGTCACCACCAACAACGTCCCTCTCGACGGTGGCGTCGTCACCTTTGCTCATCTCCTCGGGAAGGCCGGATACGCCACCGGATACGCCGGCAAATGGCACCTCGATGGCGAGGGCAAGCCGCAGTGGGCCCCGGAGCGGAACTTCGGCTTCGCCGACAACCGTTACATGTTCAATCGCGGTCACTGGAAGCAGTTCGAACTGACCGGCGACGGTCCCCGGGTGAAGGCGGTCGATGGCAAGGGTCGCCCCACCTACTCGGTCGAGGGCGCCGACGAGGAATCGTTCGCCACCGACTGGCTGATCGACCGCACCATCGAATTCATCGACGAGCACCGGGACGAACCCTTCTGCTACATGGTGAGCATTCCCGATCCCCATGGTCCGGACACCGTGCGCGCGCCCTACGACAACCTCTTCGACGACTCGGTGGTGGAGAAACCGCGCACCTACGACAAGGATCCGGCGGCGGCCCCTTCCTGGGCGAAACCGCAGCAGCGATGTCCCTGGAAGATGGCGAGTTACCACGGGATGATCAAGTGCATAGACGACAATGTCGGCCGGCTCATGGAGGCCTTGCGGGAACGGAAGCTTCTCGACGAGACCATCGTCGTCTTCACCGCCGATCACGGCGACATGCGCGGCGAGCATCACCGCCAGAACAAGGGCATTCCCCTCGAGGCTTCCGCCAAGGTTCCCTTCCTCGTCCGCGCCCCGGGACTCGTTCCCGCCGGCGCCCGCCTCGATGCGGCGATGAACACCGCCGACTTCCTGCCCACGATTCTCTCGCTGCTCGGGGCGGACACCGACACCGGCGTGGCCGGTCGCGACCTCGCTCCGCTCTTTCGCGGCGAACGTGCCCCCACCGTCGAAGACGACCTCACCTTTTTCCGCGGCACCAGTCGTCCGGGAAGCCAGGCGGGCTGGTTCGGCGCGGTGACCTCGCGCCACAAGCTGATCCTGTCCGACCAGGACGAGCCCTGGCTGCTGGACCTCGAGACCGATCCGGACGAACTGGTCAACCACATCGACGCACCCGATCAGACCGCCACGGTGAAACGCCTCGCCGGCGCCCTGTTGCGTTACGCGGAAAAGCAATCCGATCCCTGCCTCGCCCACCCGACTACCGGCTCGACCTTGCGCAAACTGGCGGGCGCCGGCTGAAGCGCATCGAAGCCGGCTCCTACTTTCCTTTCAGCCATCGGAACAGGCCACCGCTTTCGCCGGAGTCGTCCGCCTTTTGCTTCGGGCCCGATTCGGGCTTGGCCTCCTCCTGATCGGACCGGTCGAGCCATTCGCGATTCACCGCCCGCGCGGAAACAAAGCCCACGAAGATGTCGGCGTGGATTTCCACTGGCAACCGGAACTCGTCGTCGCTGAGCCAGATGGTCGCCTCCTTCATCTTGTCGTATTCCTGCAGGGTCCGGTTGTGGTTGACCTTCCGGATGTTGATGTCCAAACGGACGGTGTCGTATTTTTCCCCCTTCACCTTGCGTTCTTCGCGCCCGACGGATTTGAACTCGGCGTAGTAGGGCCGGTTGAAAGGCGAGACCAGCATCTTGATGGAGTCCCCTTTCTCCAGCGGCTGGCTTCGCAGCAGCAGCGCGGTGGAGAGAATATCCTGGACGGCCTGGTAGCGGTAGGTGCTCTCCTTGACCTCCGGCTCGGGAACGGGGTCGCCCTCCTTCGTTTTCGGGAGAATCGTCGTCCGCGCCCGCACTTTCGCCGGCTCGAATTCCAGCCGATACCGATACCGCTTTTCGCGTTCCGTCTCGGCGAGCTGGAATAGCGAGGGACGCAGGGAAACCGGATCGATGCGCGAAGTCGCCTCGACATCGTAGGGCCAAAGCGCCCGCGCCAGGCCGTTGCTGCGTCCCTCGGCACGGCCGATCCAGGTTCGCGCCGACGGCTCGGTCGATTCCTCGAGAATGACGGCCAGCTCTCCCGCGTTGAGGACATTGTTCCAGCTGAGTCCGAAATCGATGCGCACCGGGCGCAGGTCGCGGTGAGATCCCGGCGGAATCTGCCCGATCTCCTCGATCCATTCGAGGGCCTCGGGCGATGGCGGCGCGTCTTCGGCATTCGCAGATCGGGTCCCCGGGAACAGGCAAACAGCGGCGAGCGAAGCGGTGACGAAAATGTCAACGCCCCGCGATTTCGCGGTAGGTCGAAGCGCCCTAGTTTCGAACCGATTTCTCCAGAGAATCCTCATACCCGTGAAGCACCAAGCCACGATCCCTGCCGCCGCGCCAACGGAAACTTCGGAACCGAGCCAACCGGCCCCACCCACGGCGCTGGTTTCGCTGAAAAAAGACTTTCGTCGCACCTTCCTCTCCCAACGCAAATTCCTCAACCGCCACCGCTGGATCGTCCTCATATCCGGACTCGCCGTGCTGCTTTCGGCAATTCTAGGGGTAAATCCCCACGACCAGGAATGGGTCACCCTCATCCGGTCGGATCGCAGCCGGTTCCTCAATCACCTGGCGGGAGAACTCGGACACTGGGGTGATTTTCTCCAATACAATCTCGGCCTGGCGGTGCTGATCTGGTTGGCGGGACGCTGGCGGCGCTCCCGGTGGCTGCAGCGATTGGCGGTGGTAACTCTGACCGCCGCCATCTTCGCCGGAATGACCTGCAATCTCTTTCGTTTCACCGCCGGGCGCCCGCGTCCGAAAGCGGCGACCGTCGATGGCTTCTACGGAATGCCGGGTGCCGTGCGCGGATGGAACTACCAGAGCTTTCCCTCCGGCCACACTTCGACCGCCTTCGGTACGGCGACACCACTGCTGGTCAATGCCGGGCCCGCGGGTTGGGTGGCGATGGCTTTCAGTTCCAGCGTGGCGTGGGCTCGCGTCTACAAGAACCAGCATTACCCCACCGATATCCTGGTCGGTGCCTGGCTGGGAATCGTGTTCGGCCTGGCCACGGGCCTGCCCTTGCGGCGTATCCGCCTGCGCCTGTCGCGAGATCGACGACTGACCAGGCAGCGTCGCCGGGCCGAGGCAAGGGCTCAACGTCCCCGGGGAATCAGCACCAGCAGTTCCACCCAGCCCGAGCGGGCAATGTTGTAGCCGCGCCAAGTGTGCGTCTCATAGCGATCCGCATCAATTCGGTCCAGGATCTCGGCAGAGGAATCCCGACCCGGTAGCATGTCCCCGAAGGAACCGGTTTTGCGCCAATGGTCGATGGCGTCGCTGGCGGTCCATTCGCGCAGCAGGAAGACGCCGGCACGAATCGAGGTGGGCCTGCTGAACCACTCGTGGGATTTCTCGATATCGCTGCTCATTTTCCATCCCATGCCTCCGGAGGGTCGATAGAAGACCAAGCTCGGCTCCGTGAATTCGCAGGCGCGAAACTTGGTCTCGGGAGGAAGGTCGGCCCACAT
>JAUIGT010000569.1 GCA_030432615.1 Verrucomicrobiia bacterium | reverse complement strand
GCCAAGCTCGGCACGCCGGCGGTCTCGGTGACGCTCGAAACCGCGTGGAACACCCCTTCCAGCCACACCGAGGGCTACCTGGCCACCGGTCGGCAGCTCGGGCGGGCGATCGTCCGCTACCTCGACCGCTGAGGGCCGATCCAAGAGGATCGAGTCCGGCACCCAACCCTGTCTGATCGCGTCCTTGCAAAGCTCCGGTCAGGCGCCCAGATTTTCGCCATGAAAACTTCCCTGCTCTTGTGGTCACGATGCGGGCTCGTGGGCCTCGCGTTCGCTCTCGCCAGCTGCGCCGGAGCCGGTTTCGACCGGGATTTCGCCGCCGCGGTGGCGGCCCGGGAATCCGGTGGAAACGCCAAGGATGCCGTGGCGGGTCCCTGGGCCGGCACCTGGCTCAGCCATGTGAACGGGCACAACGGAGATCTGCGTTGCCTGGTGACGCCATCCGACTCCGGTGACGAGGACACCTATGACTTCCGCTACCACGCCACCTGGGGAAGTTTCTTCCAGGGCGGCTTCACCGGAGAGTTCGCGGTCACCGAGGACGGTCGGCGCGGCTACCGGGTGAAAGGCGAGAAGGACCTCGGCCTCTTCGGCGGATTCCAACACGACGGCTGGATCAAGGGCGACAGCTTCGAGGCCACCTACGCTTCCGACATGGGCGACCACGGCGTCTTCGAAATGGAGCGGCCGTAGTGCGGGTGAGGGTGATTGAAGGCCCATTCCCGCGTGGCGTTCTCGCTCCGCGGGTTGCAAACCCGAGCCACCTTCTTTCCCTATCACCGGGGCGGTTTCAGGGCTTCGATGAGATTGTCGAGCGGGCCTTTCGGCTTTCTCGGGTCCGATGACTGGGGAGCCACGACCGGGTTCAGGTGAGGCCGGTAGACTTCTCCGCGCGCCATCATCCGCACCGGAATGCCGGCCTGCTTCAGCGCCTCGGCGACGGCATCGCCGAGTTGATCGAGATCGCGGTCGCGCACGAGAGCCGGCCGGGCGGTGTTGTGCATCATCACTGCCATGTCGATGGTGCCGCCGGCGGAGTTGTCGCGAAGTTGCTCGGGTATCTCCGGCCGCTCGGGAGGTGCGGGCGCCTTCGGTTCCTCGCCGACCTCGATCAGTTCTTCGGCCGGAGTCTTCACCTCCAACTGGCGATTGTAGGCTGTGACCCGCTCGTTGTAGGCATCGACCTCGGCCCGGTAGCGAACCAGATCGGCATTGTATCTGTCCACGGCCTCGTTGTAGGCGAGGCGTTTCTTTTCGAACTCGTCCACGAGCCGGTTGTGATCGGCGATGAAGTTCTCGGTTTCGTCCCGTCCCTGTTCCAGCAGGTGTAGGTAGCCCGCCAGGGCCGCGCCCGGCTTGTCGGGCTGGTCGAGGTGCATGAAGTAGTAGACGAGCAGCATGGCGGACCGGTAGTCGTCCTGGCTGCCCCGCCAGTCGGCGCTCCGCATTTCCAGGAAGTCGGCGGGATGAATCATCGGCACGGCCATGCCCTCCCGGATCCCGTACTGGCTCTCCAGTGTTTCCCGGAGGCCTTTCGGAGCGTTGCGGAATTCGAAACGCCCGTTCTGGTAGGGCACCGCGGCCACGTATTCGGCGAGGCCCTCGCTGAACCAGACCGGAGTCAGGGCGAGCCAGTCGTGCATGACCTGGTGCACGATCTCGTGGATGAGCGTGCTGGTGTCGCTGGTCCGCCGGAGCGTGATCTGGCTGCCGCTGCGCCCGGTTTCCAGGGACGAGAATGGCACCAGCACCTCCTGTCGCTTGGGAATGTAGATGCCGGCCACGATGCTGCCCGGGTTCTGCGGCACGCCGGTCATCACCTCGGCGATCTCGCGCTCGAAAGTGCTCCGATCGAGAAACAGGGTTCGAAACCGTTGCGCGCCCTGGGCGGGCTTTGGCTCGATCCCGAGCGGCAGCGATGCCACCGCGTGCAGCGTGCCCTCGAAGACGCGGGCGGCCTCGCTGATGAAACTCTTCGAGACCCCGTGATCGGTGCCGAACTCGAAATGCGGGGTCACGAAATTGCGGGGCCCGCCCTCGACCTCGATCTGCGGATCGATCTTCGTCTCCCCGGGCATCGGCCTGAACGCCAGCGTCCGCCCGGTGCTTCGCATGGCGGCGACATACTCGCGATCCTTTTCGCCGAGCCGGTCGAGAGGCACGTCGAACTCGCGCCCGTCGCTCAGCCGCAACCGCACCGTATCGCCATCCGCGTGCAGCAGCGATCCCTCGAGGGTGCGGCCGTCGTTGCTGGTCCAGGTGCGCGTTTCCCGGTACTGCCCCGAGGCCACCGACGCCAGGGCCAGCCAGACCACGAGGAGACCGGGAAAAAAGCGGTGACGAATCGGACTCATGCTGCCCGAAAGAAAACCAAATCTCCCCCGAGCCGTCCAGCCCGTTCCGAAGCGCCCCCCTGGGAATCCCACCAATCCCGCCGTTGGCAAGCGGCGGCGATTCTGCTTCCTTGCCCGGCCATGTTTCGATCGTCGCCGCCTCACTCCCCGTCCCTCGCGTCGAATTCCCTTCCCGCCGGTCTCGCCCTGTTGGTCGCGTTCCTTGTTGCCACCGGGAACCTCCTCGCTGACACCGACGAGAAGAAGGACGGCGACGCAGCCTCGCCGGACGAAGAGAAAGCCCGTCCCAACCTCGTCCTCATCATCGCCGACGACATGGCCTGGGACGACAGCACCCCCTACGGACATCCCAGCATTCGCACGCCCAACCTCCGGAAACTGGCCGAGGGCGGCATGCGATTCGACAACGCCTTTCTCACCATCAGCTCCTGCTCGCCGAGCCGGGCCAGCATCATCACCGGCCGCTACCCTCACAACACGGGCGCCGAGGAACTGCATTGGCCGGTTCCCGCCGAGCAGGTCACCTTCGTCGAGAAACTCAAGGACGCCGGCTACTGGACCGGCGCGGCGGGAAAGTGGCACCTGGGCGAGGCGCTGCGGGATCGTTTCAACGAAGTGCGCGAGGTCGATACCTCGGGCTTCCAGCTGCCCACCGGCAAGGCGGGACAGGAAGGCAAGTTCGTGGAGACGCTCGAGGGCGAGGCCCAGAGCGGCTGTGTCGATTGGGTGCCCATGATCGAGGAGCGTCCGAAGGACCAGCCTTTCTTCTTCTGGCTGGCGGCGCTCGATCCGCACCGTGACTACCGGGAGAACATCATCGAGCAGCCGCACCAGCCCGACCAGATCCGGCTCGCGCCCTACCATCCGGACACCCCCGAGGTACGTGCCGACTACGGGCTCTACTACGACGAGATCTCCCGGCTCGACAAGTATGTCGGCAAGGTGGTGGAGACCCTCGAGAAACAGGGCGTGCTCGACGACACAATGATCCTCTTCTTCAGCGACAACGGGCGTCCCTTTCCCCGGGACAAGACGACCCTCTACGACAGCGGCATCAAGACGCCCTGGATCGTCCACTGGCCCGAAAAAGTCGCGGCCGGCTCGACTTGCCAACGGTTGGTCAGCTCGGTCGATATCGCCCCCACCCTGCTCAAACTCGCCGGAATCGAGGAAGTCGGCGACACCTTCGAGGGACGCGACTTCTCCCCGCTGCTGAGTGATCCCGACAGGCCGATCCGCGAGTTCGTCTACGCCGAGAAGAACTGGCACGACTTCGAGGACCACGCCCGCATGGTTCGCAACGAGCGCTACAAATACATCCACAACGCCTACGAGGATCTGCCGCAGACGCCGTCGGCGGACTCGGCCCGGAGTCCGACCTACGAGGCGATGAAGGTCCTGCGGGATGCCGGCAAGCTGCTGCCTCATCAGCGCGGCACCTTCCTCGCCCCTCGACCGAAGGAGGAACTCTACGACACCATCGACGATCCCCACGAACTGCGGAACCTGGCCGGCGATCCGAAGCACGCCGTGGTCCTGGAAACCCTCCGCGCC
>JAUIGT010000568.1 GCA_030432615.1 Verrucomicrobiia bacterium | reverse complement strand
CGGGCATCGTGTGAGTGTCTTCGGGCAGGAACTCGGTTCCTGGTGATGGGACCAGCGACCTCGGGAGATCCCTCGGCTCGCGGGCTCGCTCGGGATGACAGGAAAGGGAGTCATCGCGATTCGAGAAACAGCTTGGAATCAACGATCTGCATGACAAGGGCCTCGGGAGCGAGGAACGAGCCGAGGAATCTCCCGCCAGCCGGGAAAGCGGCACCCCGATTGTCGACGCTTGCCCGCGCTCCCGCGCCATCCGCAAGGGCACGAGCCCGAGGCCTTGTCACGTGAGGTCACCGAGAAAGAAGAGCATTCCTCAAGATTTGAATAAATTTTAAAAAAGTGATAAATTTCAGGTCTCACGCGTCTTTTCTCGAGCCGTCATGAGCCCCGAAACCGAAATCACTCCAAAATTTTTTCCCGGGAACGGTCGTTCCGCGGGCCGATTGGCGTTGTTCTGCCTGATCGGTTTCGGTCTCCTTGGTGCCACCGCGGAAGCGGACGATGATCGCTTCTCGGTTTTCGGCTGGGTGAAGCACCAACTCTCTCCCGAGGAGGAAGCCCGCTCGGCGGCTCGGGCGGAGCGCCTGCGACCGCTGCCGGCTCCCGATCCTTCCCTGCTGGCCGCCAACAGCGCGACCATCGCTCCCGGTGCCGTTCCCGCGCCGGTGCCGGCCCGGCCGCCCGTGGGTCAGGCCTCGATTCCCACCGTGGCGCCCGCCCCGATGCCGCCGCCGGCTCCCGCGCGTCCGCAGGAACCCCGTAGGAATGCCGGGTCGCCACCGCCCGGTCCGTACGGGCCCGCCACCGTTCCCGAATTGCGCCGGCGAGCCGAGTTCCTCGCCACCCGCGGTCTGACCTACAAGTTCGGTGGAGATCATCCCACCGAGGGCGGCATGGACTGCTCGGGCACGATGCAGTTTCTCCTCAAGTCGATCGGCTACAACGACATCCCCCGCACGTCCTACGCGCAGTTCGAGTGGCTGAAGGACAAGGGCACCTTGCGCAAGGTCGGCTTCTTTCGCAGCCCGGAGCGGGCCATCCGGGATTTCCGGCCCGGGGACCTGATCTTCTGGGGCGGCACCTACGACTCCGGGCACAAGGTCTCCCACGTCATGGTCTACCTCGGTCGCAACCGCAATGGCACCCACTACGTCTTCGGCGCTCGGGGGAAGAAGGTGAAGGGGCTCAACGGAAACGGGGTCGACATTTTCGAATTCAAACCGGAGAGCACCGGCGGACGGCTCGTCGGCTACGGTCCGCTGCCGGGCCTGAAGAAAGGCTGAATTTGCAGCCCCGGGGCGGGAATCGTAGGATGAAGGGGAAACGATGGCGCCTCTTTCCCCAGCACGGTTTTTCCTCCGCATCCTACCCGGTTTGGTCGCGGGTCTGACCCTGTTGGGTGCTGGTGGGCTCGTCGGTGAGGAGGGCGATTTCGCCGCGGAGATCCGGCCGCTGTTGAAGGAATACTGTATTCGCTGTCACGGCGGCGAGGAGACCGAGGGCGACATCGATTTGACGGGGCTGCGGTCGGCCGACGAACTGATCGCCCATCGCGAGCTGTGGGAATCGGTCATCGAGCAGGTCGATACCGAGGAGATGCCGACCAAGGGACCGCATCCGACCGGCCGGGAACGGGCGGCGCTGACGCAATGGCTGCGCGATCGCTTCGCCGCGGTGGACTGGTCGCGCTATCGATCACCGGGGCGGGTGACGCTGCCGCGACTCACCAAGGCGGAATACCGGAACACGATGCGGGATCTCGTCGGCGTGGATCTCCGGGCCGGTGCCGACCTGCCGGAGGACGGGGAAGGGGAGAGCGGTTTCAGCAACGATCGCGACTCCCTCTCGCTGACGACGGCGCAACTGGAGCAGTATTTCCTGTCGGCGGAGCGGGCCATCGAGGGCGCTTTCGCCCTGGCGAAACCGGCACGGGAATGGCGCTTCGAGGCCGAGGCGATGGAGCGAAGCCCGGTGAAGCTTCAGCCACACGAGCAAGGCATGGTCCTGGTGCACCCGGACCACGAGTTGCTGGCGGAGATCGAGGTGCCGGCGGACGGATGGTATGCCTTCCGGATCGGGGCCGCCGTGCTCGGCGGCAAGCCCTGCGTGGTGGACTTCCGGATCGACGGGGAAAGCGTGGCCTCGGTTCGCGTCGAGTCCGATGACCATGGCGAGCCCCCGATTTACGAGGCGATCGGCTTCGTTTCGGCCGGACGCCACACCCTGACGATCCAGAGTCGCAACCTGGTGCCGCAGACGCCGGAGCCGCCCGACATCGTGCGGATCATCGACGAGCAGGCCCGTGAACGGGCACCGCGCCTGGCACCGCTCGCGGACGAGGAAACTCCGGAGGTGCGCGAGGCTCGCGAGGGCCTGAACACGAAAGCGTGGGGCATCCAGGAATCGATCGAGTGGCTGCGATTTCTCGGGCCGGAGGGCGATTCGCGCAAGATCGACCTGCGCCGCGTCTACCTCGAGGAACGCCGGGTCGACTGGCGGGAGGTCCTGGGGCGCCTGGCGAAGGCATCCGGGCTGTCGGAGAACGAGATCGAGCGCCGTTGGGAGAAAGAGAACGCCGAGCGCCTCGCCGACAATCGCCGGGTGGTGGCCTCCGTTTCGGAGGTGAAATGGGGGGACTGGATGCGTTTCCAGGGCAAGCTCTACGTGGACCGGTTCTCGCTGCGCGGTCCGGTGACGAAGGACGAGCCAGCCTTCGCTGGCTGGAACCTAGTCGAAGCGTTGCGTGATCCCGAGGCCAATCCGGAGACGCTCGTTCGCGAACTACTTCCACGCGCCTTTCGCCGGCCCGTCCCGGGACCGGAGGCGGATCGCTACGTGGAATTGCTCCGGACCGCTCAGCGGCGCGAGGAACTACGCGAGGAAGCCCTCACCATCGCCCTGACCGCCATTCTCACCTCGCCGCGTTTCCTCTATCGGGACGAGTTGCCCCCGGCGACGGCGGAGGATCGTTCCACCGGCGATCCGGTGCCGTTGGACGACTGGTCGCTCGCGTCCCGGCTCAGCTATTTCCTCTGGCAGACCATGCCGGATGCCGAGTTGTTCGATCTCGCCGCTTCCGGGCTGTTGAGCGATCCGGACGAACTCGCCCGCCAGGCCGATCGCATGCTCGATGATCCCCGGGCCGATGCGTTCTTCGAGGCCTTCGCCTCCGACTGGCTCGGGATCCGGGAACTCGGGCGCGGCGTGGCTCCGGATCCGTCCCGCTTTCCCGAAATTTCCCCCGGCCTGATCGAGGACATGAAGCAGGAGACCTTTCGCTTTCTCGCGTCCGTTTTTCGTGACGATCGACCGGTGACGGCCCTCATCGATTCCCCGGTGGCCTTTCTCAACGAGCGGCTCGCCGCGCACTACGGGATCGAGGGAGTGAAGGGCGAGGCCTTTCGGCCCGTGCGCCTGGACGATGCCCGTCGCGGCGGCGTGCTCGGGCTCGGCAGCGTGTTGGTGGCGACCTCGTCCCCGGCCCGGACCAACCCGGTGCGGCGCGGAGCCTGGGTGCTGGAGCGCATCCTCGGTGACGATCCCGGTGAGGCGCTGCCGACGGCGGGAGTCCTGCCCGGAGACGCGGGCGAGGCGCGTGGACGGACCCTGCGAGAGGAACTCGACCTGCACCGTACCCGGGAGGACTGCGCCCGTTGTCACGAGAAGATCGATCCCATCGGGTTCGGGCTCCAGAATTTCGACGCCACCGGCCGTTGGCGGGATCTCGAGGCCGGGAAACCGGTCGATGCCCGGGGCCAGCTTCCCGGCGGCAGCGCCTTCGCCGGCCCGGAGGAGTTGAAGCGGGTGCTGCGGGAGGAGCACCGTGCGCCCATCGTCGAAAACCTCGTCCGGCGCCTGCTGGCCTTTGCCCTGGGGCGGGAACTGCAGGGGTTCGACCGGCCCGCCATCGAG